>JBEAXM010000259.1:0-4949 GCA_041159805.1 Bacteroidota bacterium | reverse complement strand
TCGTTGTACAAAGACGGAGGAATATACCATGGTTTTCAGATCTGGTTGAACCTTCCCGCCAAGTTCAAATACCTGGATCCTTCAACACAGCTTTTCAATCCTGGCCAAATGGCTAAAGTGGAGCGTTCGGATTTCACCGCCAATGTGGTAATGGGTGAACTATTCGGATCCAAATCATCGGTGGATCCCATGTTCCCCGTTTTCTATTTTCATATCAAGATGAAAGCGGGATGTAAACTGGAAATTCCAGTAGACGCATCACACAATGCATTTGCTTACATCATCAACGGAAGTGTTGAGACCGAAGGTCGTGTTAAAGCGGATTCGAACCAGGTTATCCTTTTCGAACGCGACAGTGACCTGATTCGACTTTTCAGCGCCGATGATGCGGAGATATTGCTTTGTGGCGGTCAGCCCCACAATGAACCCGTGTTCGCATATGGCCCTTTTGTAATGAACAACGAGGAACAGATTCGTAGATGCTTCGCCGATTACCAAGCGGGAAGGATGGGTGATCCGTATCGCGTAAACGGGGCGAATTAATTGTCAAACTTGATTTTTAAAAAGGAACGCGAATTATACTGATTCAGCGGATTGGCACGGATTTGATTTTAGGCGAAAAAAGAGAGTGGATCATACCTATTCAGCCATGCGGTGTATTACTAAAATGCAGGTATAGCAATGCCAATGCGGCTGAGGTCATTATAAACAAGGCGGCAAAGCCGAGGACGTTGAGTCCTTTGCCATTTACATAGTCGCCCATGATGCTTTTATTGTTGGAGATGTGCAGGATTATGGCGATTAAGACCGGAGCCGTGATTCCATATAAAATCGCAGTGTAAAGCAATGCATTCATAGGAGAGATGCCTATGTAATTCATGGCCAGTCCGAGCAGGAGTGAAACAGCTATTATCACATAGAAGCCTTTTGCCTCATGGAACTTCTTGTCAAGGCCTTGCTTCCAGCCAAATGTTTCGGAAAAGATGTAAGACAATGATCCACTGAGTACGGGAATGGCAATTAGTCCTGTTCCGATGATCCCCACGGAGAAAAGCAGATATGCAGCATCACCTGCCAAAGGTTTCAATGCTGCTGCTGCCTCATCCACCGTTTGAATATTGTGTAATCCCGCATTAAAAAGTACAGTGCCGGTTGTCAGAATGATGAAATACATGATCAATCCCGAGAATGCCATTCCGGAATCCACATCCTGCTCCATGTCTTGAATGATTTTTTTATCGACCAACAGTTGGCGTTTATTGTTGCGCATCTCCTCCACCTCGACGGAGGCCTGCCAGAAAAACAAGTAGGGTGACAAGGTGGTTCCGAGTATTCCTACCAAAACAGCTAAATAATCGGCGGTGAATTCTATTCTGGGTATGAAGGTTGATTTGGCAATTTCAAGCAGGTTCTGCTGTGTTAAAAAAGGGACTAAAAGATAAACCATGATGGCGATGCACAGGTACTTGAGGATATTGGCCATCCGCCGGTAAGGCAGATAAATGATAAGGCCTAACAACAACAAAGTGAAAAACACGCTGAAGAAAGAAGAGTCTATTGAAGGTGCGAGCATGTTGCCAACCGCGCCCATGGCAGCTATGTTGGCACCGATATTCATGACAATGGCAGGGAAGCTGAATAACAACATCAGATAAAGAACAGGTCGAGGATAATGTTTTTTGAGTGTTCCGGTGAGGCCCTGTGAGGTAACAATGCCGATTTTGGCGCACATCTGTTGAATGGCAGCCATCAGCGGGAAAGCAACCAGGGCCGTCCACAAAGTGGACAATCCGAATGCAGCACCTGCCTGCGAATAAGTAGCTATGCCTGATGGATCATCATCACTTGCACCGGTCACCAATCCGGGGCCTAGCTTATTCCAAGTGTCTTTAAACCTCTTTCGAACCGACATTTGGCTAAAGTAACATAATGTCCAAATAAACCATGATGCTAAATGTCATGTTGAAATAGATTTTTCCAAGAAACAGTTAAAGAGCTTAATGAGCCATCAGCGGTGGTCATCATGCATATTGCCAATGGCTATCCGTCATAAGACCTTTATCATGGCTTACATTGGGCTCTCCAAGAATCCGTGAAACTTATTTCGGCATGAACCTGCCTCCGCGTATGACATACGTAGTCCCTTCTATTGTGATTTCATCTCCTTCCTTCTTCTTCGCAAGATCGTGTAGATCCTCCTCCATGGTATAAACAGACCCTCCAGTAGCTCGGGCCAGATCCAGGTATTGCGTATTGACCGGCGACTTCACTTCAAAATAACGGGTTCCACAAACGATGACCTTGACCGGAATTTTCAACTGACTCATGAGCGAGTAGTCTCGCATATTAGCCCAATTGTCCACCACCATGACCACACTCTTGATATCGGGATATTTTTTGATTGCCTTGAGCACGGATTCTATGTTGTTTTCGGGCGAATCCCCGCCGCTACCATTGGTTATGCACTCATAGGCATACTTGGTTACCGTATCGATTGAATTGGTGCCGAACAAGTAAACTCCTCCAACATTTCCTGTCCTCTTCAAATGATCTGGCATCTCGTCTCCATCATTAAAAAATGAATACCTGATGGTTGCGCCATTCTTACGTAAATGAAGCCATGAGAAAACCTGCAAATAATAGGGACTCATGCTTCCCGTAAGATCTACACAAACCAGTTCATCAGGCGACTTAATGCTTTTATTGAAAGCCTTGAACATTGTAGTGTCTTCGGGGGCTTTACTTTTAACCTCCCCTAACTTCATCTTCAGCGTGGTTGGCTCGTATTTTGGAACCTTATAATATTTTATTACAAATCCGTGAAACAGGTTCCTGGCATCGGCCTCGTCCTTGAAACCCAATTGCTCTACATATTTCCATTGAATCAGCGACTGGTTGAAAATATCGGGATTGACAAAATAAAGCTGCATCAATCTTTTTTTATTCAACAGGTCCTGTTTTGAATCCTTGTGGTAGTCCGTATAAACCAAGTCTATGGATATGATGTTACACCCAACTTCATCCAAAACCTTTGCGTCTTTGGCATTTGTTATTTCCGAATCGCCGAAACCGGTTTTTAGAACAACCGTTTTGATTTCACTATGGGAAGGTGGCGTATAGGGATTGTAAACCCTTACCCTTGTTGTATCCACTTTGATGTTGATAGCAAACGATACATTCATTCTCTTTGCCTGACCGAAGGAATCGAATGTGATCAAACAAACCAAAATCATTAATATTGTGGACGCATCATGAAGCCTTGTCAGAACCGCCACGCGTTGTTTTTTCTCTGTCATATGATTAGGATTTAGTCGTTTTTATTTATTGATTAAATTGTGTTATGACCTAGGATCTTATATTAAATGCAACCCCCATCCCACGATTCACATCATAAGCAATACCAGTGATGTTCCCGAAGACCCTCCGGGTGCTTCAAAATGATTCAATGAAACAGGTCCTGTACCCTATGAATGAAAAATCCATTCAACAAAACCTGATTGCAAACAACAAAACGAATCTGTTTTTGAATTATTGTCTTGGAAGCTCCTAGAATATTTTTGACGAATGAAGGATTCTAACATGCTCTCATTGGGTTTTTTAATTTGATAACTTAGCGTACTTTATTATCATATTTCATAAATAAACAATCAACCATGATCTTGAAGACACTATTGCCACTGATTGTATTCATCTGCATATGCACTAAAGGCCATACTCAAGAATCAAGCCTGGCGTTTACAAATACCATCGGACACGAGTTAACCAAGCAGCCCCATGCGTCCTTTGTCCAAATCGTAAGATTCAAAAGCACACTGCCAGATTCCATTGTATTCAGTGTGATTGAAAAACGAAAGGTTGAGTTTTTGAAAGTGCCAGGGTTGGTGCAGAAATACTACTTGCGGGACCCTAAAACAATGGAGTTTTGCGGCATTTACCTGTGGGCATCGGAACAGGACTTTCTTGAATTCAAAAAGTCCGATTTGGCAAAGTCATCGGCGCAGGCCTACCAAATAGATGGACAAGCGCGTGTTGAGCTGTACAATATGATATATCCGCTTAAGTAGCCGATACAAAATCAGACCAGATTTTTTTCGACCTGTTTCCAATAGCCGAAAAAGGAGGGGAAATAGTCGTCGACCCTTGGAGCAATCCAATCGCGAGGTTCCTGAATGCCTCTATAATGCTTGTTCAAGGGATGCTCCTTGAAGTGTATTGGGGATTTACCGCATAATGTGTTTAGCTCCTGAAATGAACCTGTAAAAACCTGAATATTGGAGATGTTTTGAGACAACGCCATTACAAAATCAATGCAGCGATCGCTTACGGGGTATTGGTTGAAAATTTCCGGATCCAAAAATAAAATACGGTTGCCTTCTTGGTGCTTGTGCCAGTTCGGGTCAAGGTTGTAATAGTTGTAAACGTAAGTAGGTAAATTGACATTTACTTCTATTGCCGTGTTTTGAGGTAGTGATGTATTCGCATTAAAAATACTAGTGGTGCTCAGCGATATTGGAATGTCCATGGATGAAAGCTCCTCATACGGCTTATCGAGAAAAGTGCCACTTTGATTCGTATTGGCGTATTTGTTGATGTTTTCCTGATTTGCAAAATACTTCTTGCTGCTATTGGCTGCAGCCACCCATTGCCAACTGCATGCGTTACTCGCCCAATCGCCATCCAACAGATGGTAGTACATCCATTGGGATGGATTTTTCCAATAGGATTTGGCAATGTTGCAAACCAGGGAAGCCGTGTACATCCGTACATGGTTGTGCATGTATCCTGTCTCGTACAACACTTGAATCGCGTGGTCTATTGCCTCTATTCCTGTTTGACCGTGTATTACAGCTGTTGGGATCCCATGATTTGAAACGCCGACTTGTGCAAAACGTATATCATTATCAAGATTCCTGTGCTGACCCACCCTTTGGAAATAATCGCGCCAGCAA
>JBEAXM010000188.1:0-3190 GCA_041159805.1 Bacteroidota bacterium | reverse complement strand
AGATGCAAGCAACCCGCCATCACTGGCAATCATGGTAAATGCCATGTTGTTCGAAAAACCAAAATTGAACGAGCGCTCCGTGGCGGCATTCAACAAGCGCAAGCGAATCACATTTGCCGATACATTCTTAAAAGGATTACTGGTACCGTTAACATATACATGGGTATCCAAGGCCGACTCCACAATGAATTGACGCTGGGAGTCGAAGGCGCGAGTCTGAACGGCTAAAGGAATATCATCCACACCATAGATTCGCGGCAAGGTCAGCGATGCTTCAACAGGATCACGAACAATGATGAAACCTGCTGCACCTTTAGTCACATGTTCAGCGGTTTTCATGTGCAAGTGTGGATGATACCAATAGGTACCAGCCATATCCTTCACCTCAAATGATGGAGACCAGGTGTCACCCGACAGAATATATACATGAGGACCCCCATCGGCTTGAGCGGGCACGTGCAAACCATGCCAATGTAAGGTGGTGGTATCGTTCAAATTGTTCTCGACGTTCATTTGAACCATATCCCCTTGGTTAAGGATCAGGGTTGGACCCAGATAGGAGCCATTGATTCCGATGGTGGAAGTGATAAATCCAGGGAAAATGACCCGGCTACTGTCTTGGATGTTCAACTGGAAAGATGTTCCTGAAAGCGTATCGGGTATGAACAGAGGATTTTGGCTGAATGATTTTGAAGCTGGCAAAACCATCAGTAGTAAAACAAGCAGGACAGAACTTATAAGATTAATATGTTTTATGTTCTGTGATAAACGTATGTTCATGGCATCTTGATCTTTGATTCTGTAAAACTATGTTGTGAAAGGAAAGTGACGTGTGACAACAGTCACATTATTCGCCCCGGTGAACCGAAATGTGTTAACCAAAAAACCAAATTGATCTTAGTGTTGCGAACCAAATAGAAGGGGGCCTAGCACCCCCCCACCCCGACTCAAAGATAATCGCCGGCGGCCAAAAACGGAAATTTCAATGGCCACTTAAACGTTTAATTTGAAATGCACTATTAGTCCAATGTGTTCAATAGATGATTTTCATGCTTTGGCTTTGCGTGGAGAGGGGTATTCTACGCGGACATGATAAATGCTCATGAGCATCTTTTTAAAAATCCTCTTGATGACCGTAATATCCCTGAAGGTGATGTCACAGTTCACAAATTGCTCCGCCTCGATTTGTCCGTCAATGATCTTGTCTACAAGATCATTAATGGCATCCGAAGAATGAACTGGCAAACTTCTGGATGCCGCCTCAACCGAATCAGCCATCATCAACACGGCGGTCTCTTTGGAGAATGGCAAAGGACCGGGATAACGGAAGGCCTCCTCATCGACAATCACCTCGGGGAAGTTCTTGAGGTACGACTGGTAAAAGTATTGCACCATGCTGGTGCCGTGGTGTGTACGGATAAAGTCTATGATTAGGTCTGGGAGCTTGTTCTTACGTGCAATTTCTATCCCACTCAAAACATGGCCAGTGATGATCGCAGCACTTTCCTCAAATGACAAATCATCATGCGGATTGATATTGGAGTTTTGATTTTCGATGAAATACATGGGTGAATCCATTTTACCAATATCGTGGTACAATGCCCCCGTACGAACCAGCAATGCATTTCCGCCAATACTGTAAGTAGCCGCTTCTGCCAAGTTGGCCACCTGCATCGAATGCTGGAAGGTACCTGGTGCTTTTATGGAAAGCTCTCGCAGCAGAGGCGAGTTGGTATCGGAAAGCTCCATGAGAGAAACATCTGATGTGATACCAAAAAGCCGTTCAAAAACATAAATGAGAGGATATGAGAAAAGTGTCAGCAAAACATTTCCAATAATCCAATACATATCAGTCAGTTGAATTGCTTGAATGCTGCCATCATAAAGCACAGTCAATGATGCATAACACAACAAGTACGCGAGCAAAACCAAACCAACCGAAATGAACAATTGGGCACGTCTCCGCAAATTGGTGACGCTGAAAATGGTGACCATGCCGGCAATGGTTTGCATGAAAACAAACTCGTATCCACCTGGTGCCACAAAGCCGAGCATGAGCACAGTAATGACATGAGTGAACAAAGCCAATCGGGTATCAAAAAACACCCTGATGATGATCGGTAGGATGCACATGGGAGCCAGATACGGGCTTAACGATTCGGCCTTCATGATTCCCGTGTAGACCACCACATGCAGAATGATCAACACTAAAATCAAGCTCACTTTGCGGTTGTCGGCGAAAATATCCTTTCGCAAAATCGACAAGAATAAAACGAGCATGGATAGGGCTACGGCTACCAATACCATCTGACTTCCAAAAAGCCAACGGGCCGATGCGGGGTCAGGGTCCTTGAAATCAGCGGCGATTTTCAACGACTGAAGGACCAAATACTTCTCCTCCGTAATGGGTTGGCCTCTTGTAATGATGACATCCCCCTTGCGGATCATCCCCGATGTGGGCAAAATGTTATCAATCGCCTCACTCCTAACTTGTGCATTCAGCTTTTCATCATAAGTGATATTTGCCTGGAGCACATCAGGAATCCCCATCGTGAGCAGTTGTTCTTTGCTGAAAGACTGCGAAAGCATCTGCTTCAGCTTGACACTACCATTACTGGATGAAAGGAATGCCTGGATACCTGCTGTGCTGGAACGATTACCATCCACAACCGTTATGATTTTGTAATTCGCAGGGACATTTGAAACAACCCCTTGTCGGTAAATGGAGCTTACCGCCTGGTTTATGGCCTGAGATTGACTATCGGAAAGCTTGGACTGGCTTCCCAATCTTGATTTCAACTCGTTTGATAATCGGAAAGCGATGGTGGAGTCGACGGTGTAATAAGGCAAAACATTTTTCAAAGCATTGTCCCGTTCAACTTTCAATGAATCGGGGTGCTTCATGATGGCGAAATCAACAGGGGCCACCAAATCCTCATAGTTCCATGCCTTGCCCTTCTTGAAATCAAACTTGTATCGCACCTTGTGGGGCATCAGGTATGCAATGACCCAAATAGCACCCAAGATCAAAAGTGCTTTGAAAATACGATCGTGGTTGTTGGAAATACGGATCAGCAGGTTATTCATACGGGCAAGTAAGGCCTAAAAATATGAAAATGATGCCAAACTAATGGATGTAATATGCCAGAAGGGGCAGTACCTGAGGCAGTACCAGTAGCAGTGGCAGTAG
>JBEAXM010000174.1:0-8212 GCA_041159805.1 Bacteroidota bacterium | reverse complement strand
CTTCAAGGATGACTTCGGTATCCGAAGACGATTTGAATGTAAAATCGGGGCTGCCATGTGATATCCTTCCAAACTTGGCACCCACTTCACGGTAATTATAAACCTCTCCGTTGTAAACAATCACATACCTGCCACTGCTAGAGGTCATGGGTTGTGATGCCCTGTTGGAAAGGTCTATGATGCTAAGTCGGCGATGTCCAAGCGAACAATATTCATCATGAAACTCACCCCCTGAGTCCGGTCCGCGATGGATGACACGGTCTGTCATCAATTGGATTTGCTCTTTTTTGAAAAACCCATCCGTTGAAAAAAAGCCAGTTATTCCGCACATGTTTTTGTCAGGATGAAAGGATGGTGTTTCGAGTTTATTGGTGCATTTGATGGCATACTTTTAATTTATGACACCAACAGAATTTAATAAACCACTGATAAACAAACACTTATGAGGATGGAGCAATATAATTTATAAGCTAATTTACATATTAGGTGCGTTTGCAAGGTTTTAAGTTATTTTTGTCAGTGGAATTTTGACTTATTCTACAAGAAATATGGCCGCCAATAAGGTCATTTACGAGGAAATAAAACCGTTTTCTAAGTTCGGTCTGGGCATTGAAGAGCTTTGGCGATATCGTGAGTTGTTTTACTACTACACGCTTCGATACATCAAAGTGCGATACAAGCAAACAATTCTTGGTTTTGCATGGGCGGTGATGCAACCCATGCTGATGATGGTTTTGTTCACTTTTTTTTTCGGTAAGAAGTTAGGCGTGCCATCTGGAAACGTTCCGTATCCTGTTTTTGTACTTACTGGATTATTGCTATGGAATATTTTCTCAACAGGACTGACATCGGCCAGCAATAGTATCCTCGACAACGCCCATATCATTAAAAAGATTTATTTCCCGAGATTGATCATACCTGTTTCGGCTGTTATGGTTTCACTTTTCGATTTTTTAATGGCTTTCCTCATTTATATTATTGTTTTAATCATTTATCAGGTGCCGGTGGATATATTGATTTTTGTTCCTTGTTTATTGGCTGCGTTGGTGATTACAACATTAACCACCTTCGGGCTAGGCAGTTTCTTGTCCGCACTTAATATTAAGTTCCGTGATTTCAAATATGTTATTCCTTATTCGGTGCAGGTGCTGTTGTTCCTATCCCCGGTTATTTACCCCTCCGATATCATCACAGACGTTACAGCCCGTTGGTTGATGGCATTGAATCCATTGACGGGTGCTATCGGTCTACTACGTTATTCCATGGGAGGTCCACCCGTAGAGACCATGGTTTTATTGATCAGTTGCTTTTTTTCCATCATATACTTGATCTGCGGGGTCTTGTATTTTAAAAAGTCCGAGTCCTATTTCGCTGACAATGCCTAGCGTCTGATATTTAATTCCACCTGATGATACACAGCGGATCCGATCCAGTCATACAAATAGAGAACGTTTCCAAGATGTTCACCATACACCACAATAATCGTGGTTATTTGTCTATTCGTGATCAACTCACCGGAATGTTCAAGCGACGTAAATCCAATGACGAGGAGTTTTGGGCTTTGCAAGACGTTAGCTTCAAGGTCAACCATGGAGACTCTTTGGCTGTAATTGGCAGAAATGGATCAGGCAAATCCACTTTGTTGAAAATCCTATCCAAGATCACTCCTCCACCAAAGGTTCCATAATCACCCGAGGTCGTATGGCCAGTTTGTTGGAAGTCGGTACCGGTTTCCACCCAGAGCTTACCGGCTCCGAGAATATTTATTTCAATGGTTCATTGTTGGGCATGACCAAGACCGAGATAGACTCAAAGTTTGATGAGATAGTAGACTTCAGTGGAGTGGAGAAGTTCCTTGACACCCCTTTGAAATGGTACTCAAGCGGGATGCAGCTTCGCCTTGCTTTCTCGGTCGCAGCATTTCTCGATTCCGAGATTCTGATTATTGACGAGGTGCTAGCTGTTGGTGATATCGATTTCCAGAAGAAATGCCTGGATAAGATGGAGCACGTTACCAAAAGCGGTCGCACCATACTTTTTGTATCGCACAACATGCCCGCTGTTCGTTCACTCTGTAAGTCCGTGGTTCTTCTTGACAAGGGTCAGGTAAAGTATCAAGGTGACGTTGGGGAGGGAATTGATCGTTACATGAGTATTGCAACTTCTTGGAATGATACACCTGGCACCTATGATTTCACAAAACATCCCGCAAAAAGAGGGAGCGTAAGTGGTGTGCATACTGCGCGGCTTATCAGAAATGAAAAGACATCGTACCTTTTCTTTGCTGGAGACCCTTTTTCTGTAGAGTTTGATTATTCCGGTGTTAAACCTTCGTCTGAGCTTGATCTGACTGTGACAATAAAGGATAGTTATTTTCAGCCATTGGTTACTATCGGAGTGACTGATTTAGGTATCAGGATACAGGATCAGGGTTCGGGTAAAGGAACGATCCTGTTTCATTTGGAGAAGCTTCCGATCTATGGCGATGGAACCTACTACATGGATGTACGATTCGTTGAGGAGAATTCCAACCCGGTTTTTTGTGAAAATGTCATCAGCTTCAAGCTTGAACCCAAGGATGTTTTTGGAACTGGAAAATTCATTAACCCGCAACTGAATACGGTTTATCCAGGAAATGTATCCATCGGACTATTATGATTTTCTATGCTTGAAATACCATGATTCAATCTCCAGCTGAGGTGAATAGCTTTTCAAAGCCGGTGGTTATAGTCACTTCTGATGAACCATGGTCAGATGTTTGGCATACTCAGATACATTTCGCCTTTCAGCTTTCCAAGATTTATAATGTGATATTTCTCGGACCACCAAGCAAGTGGGGGTTTGGGACTGTTTTTAAACCTTTGGCGATTAATAAGGTTTCAGACTCATTGATAGCAATTGCATATCTGAATATACTCCCGGCGCGATTTGGACGATTTGCCGTTTGGTTCAATGATTTATTCAATGAGTATGTCATCAGCCGAATGTGCAAAAGATTTTCATGGTATGATCATTTTATTGTTTGGCATTTCGATCGGTATAGGTCTGTTCACATTTGGCGCAGTAACCAAGAAGTTTCACATATTTATCATGTTATTGATCCCGTAGCTAACCTTAATTATGACCAGTATTTGGCTCGTTTTTCCGACATGGTAATAGTGGTGAGTCCAAGATATCTGACTCATTACCAAAAATTAAACAAGGAGGTGATGTTGCAAGGACAGGGATTTGACCCGACCTTTTCCGGGGTCATTCCAAAAGATTTATCTGAATACCAACCTGATTCAATACTCCTTCTAGGCACCTTGCTTGATGATGTTGGATTTGAACTTCTGATTGAAATTGCAGAAAAATTCAAGGAGCGAAAATTGGTTATCATAGGCCCTAATCGAGTTGCAGACCCTAATCGATTGAATCTTCTAAATCATTTGTTGACATTAAAAAATGTGATTTGGACGGGACCACTGCCTCCGGAAAAACACCTGCCTTTCATTTGGGCCTCATCGGTTTGCTTGGTTGCCTACGAAATCACAGGTAAGGTGCAAGGTAAAAATCACATTTTAAGTACGCCATTGAAAGTTTTGACTTATCTGGCCTGTAAAAAACCTGTGGTTTCTAATATCAATTGTGAAATCCCGTCTTTGAAAGACCATGGGATTTTTGAGGAGTTTGATGAGAAATCATTCATCGACAGGGTCGGTTGGTGCTTGAATCAGAAAAATGCCTTAGATATTGATTTGGTTGATGGTTTTCTTAATGATAACAATTATCCGAAAATCATTTCAAGGGTGATGGATCGATTGTCAGCTATTGAATCAAGCCCCCAAAAGTGAAACGGAAGAAATTATTGGTCATTGTATACAATTTGGAACGTGCACGTGAACACGAATGGTTTGCCACGTGTATGGATCATTCCCAATATGAGATCCACTATGCCCTGATTCGTAAGCCAGATAGCCACCTTGGTAAGTTCTTGGAGTCACATGGTGTTGTCGTACATCGTTTCAAATATGTTGGCAAGCAATCCATTCCTGGACTTACGTTCCGGCTTTTTCGGCTGATTAAATCCAACGGTTTTGATATCGTGCACACCCATTTGTTCGAATCTTCCTTGTGTGGCATGATTGCCGCTTGGTTGGCCGGTGTTTCTCAAAGGATTGTCACTCGTCATCATTCCGACTTTCATCATGTGAACAGCAAAATAGCTGTTAGGTGTGATCAGTTGATAAATGTGTTGGCGACCAAAGTAGTTGCCATCTCCCAGAATGTTAAGCGAATTTTGATTGAGTGGGAGGGATGTGATCCAGGGAAGGTGAATTTGATTCCTCATGGCATTTCTCTTGATGAATTCGGTGCAGCCAATGTTTCCAAGGAACGTATAAGTCAAATCAAGGTTAAATATTCGATTTCTGATGACAAGTTCGTTGTAGGAGTGGTAAGTCGGTTTATCGATTGGAAAGGACTCCAATATATAATACCCGCGTTTCATAAGTTCCTGGAATCATATCCTGATAGCTTGTTGATTTTGGCCAATGCCCAGGGTCCATATACCTCTGAAGTTAATGAATTTTTGAGCTCCCTGCCGACGGATTCCTATCGTAAAGTTCAATTCGAAGAGGATATGGGTGCTTTGTATGGATCATTCAGCTGTTTTGTCCATGTTCCAATCACTCCAACGGCAGAAGCTTTTGGTCAAACTTACATCGAGGCCATGGCATCAAGAGTGCCCATGGTCATAACTGTTAGTGGTGTTGCACATGACTTCGCCGTTGATCATTCCAACTGCTTGGTGGTACCTTATAAGGATTCGGAATCCATAACGGAACGACTTATAACCTTGAAAGAGTCAATGATTGATGTTTCTCAATTAGTTGAAAACTCCTACAAAGTGGTTTCGTCAAAGTACGGACATTTAACTAAATACAAATCCTTAGACGAATTGTACTCAGATTGAATGAATCCGTTTTAAATTCCATTTCAAATCCTATTTTTGAACTTCAAGTGCTCCAGTAATGAATTCATCCAGCGGAATCCCAAGACCTCTTGTATCGGTGCTTATGCCCTGCTACAATGCATCGCGGTTTCTGGAAGAGGCCATGGATTCCGTACTCAAGCAGTCTTATACAAATCTGGAGGTTTTGGCAATTGACGATGGATCAACCGATGGAACAGCTGATATCATTAAGCGTTATGCTGATAAAGACACCCGAGTGCGCGCAATTTTCAACGAAGTAAACATCGGGTTGATCAAAACTTTAAACAAGGGTTGTGATCTTGCACAGGGTGGATTTATCGCCAGAATGGATTCCGACGACATCTCTGAGCCACGCAGGATTGAAAGATTGATGGAGGTTTTGGAATCTGACCCTTCCGTTTCGTTGGTTTCAGCAGGTTGTTTCCGACTTTCTGAATCTGGAAAACTTTTGTCCAGGGTACATCCGAAGGCGCGCCTTTGGAAGGCACTCAAGTTTGTCTCTTTTTTCAGTACCCCTGTATTACATCCTTGCGTAGTCTTCAGGTCGGAATTGGTTTCCCATAATCGTTTTGACGAGGAATATCTGCATTCCGAAGACTATGAATTATTCAGTAGGTTGCTATTGTTGGGTCACAAGTTTGTGAATATTGATGAGCCATTGTATCAATTGCGGATCAATTTCCAGAGTGTTTCTCATAAGTTTGAAAACATTCAGATATCCACCCATAACCGTATTTCTTTCAGGAATATCAATGATTATTTCGGAATTCAATATGATTACTTTGTTCAGCGTGTGATGACAAACCGAATCAATTTCAATGTCCCACCCAGGTTGCTCAGGGAATCACTTAGACAATTGGATAAGCTACGTGCAATATTCATTCAAAATGAGTGTCCATCTGATGAGGAGCTTGAGGATATTGACGGATTTTTGACCGAACAACGAATCGACATACACATTCAATCACTCAAAAATTCAAACGGTTGGTTGATTGGATTTCACCTAATCACTTGTTTATTTAACTGGAGATTGTTTCTGGCCCCAAGGGGTATTCAGTACCTGAAATCCAAGAATTGGTTTAAAAAGTAGCTATTCTAAATTTCAGGTTTCATGGACAGCCTTCGCGCAATCGAATTGGTTTTTTGTAGTGCTAACCAGCATAAGGCTGATGAAATGCGCAGCTTGCTTCCAGATTGGATTCGTTTGGAAACAATGCGCGATATCGGTTTGATTACTGATATCCCCGAAACGGGAGACTCGTTTGCCGATAACGCGTTGATAAAGTCGAGGTTCGTTTATGAAAAAACCAATAGGGTGGTTTTTTCTGATGATAGTGGTTTGGAGGTGGATTGTTTGAATGGCTCCCCCGGTATTCATACCGCCCGTTACGCCGGAAAAGGTGCCACATCCGCTCAAAATGTTTCAAAACTGCTTACCGAAATGACTGGTTGTGAAAACAGAAGGGCTCGTTTTGTTTGTTGTTTGTCTTTAATTATTGGAGGCAAAGAGTTTGTTTTTCAGGATGTTGTAAATGGCGGAATTGCCTTTACGCCATCGGGTGGAGCCGGTTTTGGATACGATCCGGTGTTTATCCCAGATGGTTACAACCATACTTTTGCCGAATTGTCCAGCGATTTGAAAAACCAAATCAGCCACAGGGCCAAAGCGGTTCATCAAATGGTTCAATTTTTGGAGGAATTTGGCGGATAATTATTGGTATTCTTCTTGTTGAAAAACAGGATTTATGAATGGGATTTTACCTCGCAAGGCCACCCCTTTTTCTTAATTTTGTTCCAATATGATTAAAGTAGGTGTTTTTTTCGGAGGTAACTCCAGGGAAAGGGAAATATCTTTCGCTGGAGGTCGAACCGTTTATGATAACCTTGATAAATCCAAATTCGAGGCAATCCCTGTTTTTATCGACTCTTTCGGCAATATGATTTTACTCCATTGGGAGTACATCTACAAGGGGAGCATCCGCGATTTCTATCCTCCATTTGATCAAACGGAGCACTCAGCAAACGGATTTCAAATTTACGCGGAAAGTTTAGGCGATCTGGATTCAAACGGGCAGCTCCGTTTGACTAGCAAGCTGGGTACCCGAATCGACCCATCCTCCTTATCAACCACGATTGATGTCGCATTCCTTTGTTTACATGGCACTAACGGGGAGGATGGAAGGTTACAGGGGCTTTTGGAATTTTATGGAATTCCATATACGGGAACCGGAATATTCTCATCAGCAGTAGGTATGGATAAAGGACTCCAAAAGGAGTTGATGAGCCGCTATGGATTTCGTTTGCCTGAGTATATCCGCATCGAGCGGAATGATTGGAGCGAACTCAATGCTTCAGATGAATTTCATAAGCTAGCCCTATCAAAACTTGGTGGTCGTTTTGTTGTGAAGTCAGCCAACCAAGGTTCATCCATAGGTGTGACAGTGGTGTCTGAGCCCTCAAGTTCTGCATTCACAAAAGCGGTTGACAAGGCCTTTTTCATTCATCGTTTGAATAAAAGTGATTGGACGGGCAAGACTTTTCCAGAAAAGGTTGAGTGGGTACGGCAAATCTCCGATTTGCGTGAAGGTCTCGGATTACCCTTGCGTATTTCAGGGAAGTTGATCTTTCACCCGGAGGAGTTGCTGTCCAATCTGAATCAGTTGTTTTCTGAGCCGACGAATGAAGTTGTTTTAGAAGCTTTGGATGGCGAGCAAACGGTTCTCTTGGAACAGTTCATACAGGGAAAGGAATTTTCCTGTATTGTAATTGAAGGTTTGGATGGCAATCCCATTGCATTGCCTCCAACTGAAATCAGAAAAGGTGGGGAAGTGTATGATTACCGATCCAAATACCTTCCGGGACTATCCCGCAAGATCACTCCGATTGACTTGCCCGAAAGCGACATCACGGCCATACGTAGTGAATGTGTGAGATTGTACTCATCCCTTGGATTTGGTGTTTATGCCCGAATTGATGGATTCTTCTCCGATCATGGAGTCATTTACTTGAACGACCCCAACACTACATCCGGAATGCTGCCCTCATCCTTTTTCTTCCATCAAGCTGCAGAAATCGGACTGAATCCCTCTCAATTCATCACTTACATCATCCATGCGTCATTGAAGAGGCGAATTGCAGGTTCTCGCGAAACTCGTAAAAGCCCCCTGTTACTTTCAGAACTGAATAAATCCATTGCGGATGCGAAACGGTCATTGTCAAGCAGAACCCGCGTGGCGG
>JBEAXM010000168.1:0-6286 GCA_041159805.1 Bacteroidota bacterium | reverse complement strand
CCTCAATTTCCCCCTGAATGGCTTACAATTGTCGGTGTATTTTTTGGACAAGGTGTAGTTCAGCGAAAAGCCCGTGAACATGTACCAATCGTTATCGGATGCATTGCCACGCTGCCTGTTGGTATTGTCCTGGGTTTGGCCACTATTGCTTCTGTCGGAAAGGAATGCCGATAACTCACCATTTTCATTGGCCAAAACCGCCTTGCTTGCATAGGTGGTGCTTACATCATCCAAATAGTCGGTATAGGTTTTCCGGGCTCCGGCCTCCAAAGTAACCCCGAATCTCCTGGAAAGCTTGAATTTGAACCCTCCACCAAACGGAACTCCAATCTGCAACCGTTTGTACTTTTTCCGATCCGGATACAGTGACGTACCCTGCCCCTCTGTTCCTAATGGCTGTAAATCATACCATTCCCCTCCTACCTCGGCTTGAGGGTTAAAATTATAGAGATTCAAACCGGCAAAAATGAAAGGTGTGAAAAACGATTCGGGGTTCGCTATCTGATAGGGATAAAAGTTAAACTCAAATAGATAATGCAGATCCAAAATTCTTGAGCGAAACGACAAGTTTCTTGTTTTGTTGAAGTCGTCATCGGACTTACTGTCGCTCGCGGAAATGGTGCCATAGTTCAAAGCCAACCGTTGTGACCAATGGTTATTCAAGCTATGACGGAACATGACCCCTATGGCTGGATTGCTTTGGCCGTAATCAAACAATGATTTCTGGAGGTCACCTTTGTAGGTGGCTACTCCTAAAAAAACACCCACCTCCTTGCTTTGAGCCCACAGCTTACCGATGCCCACAGGCATAATGCACATCAATGCTGTCAAATGGAAAACTAGAAAAGCTTTTTTAAGGATTTGACGTTGAGGATCCATATCAGGACTAGGAATGTACCAACGAGAAACCGTAAAAGATTATTGCCCGAAATGCATCAGAACATCGGGAATGAAGACCGACCCGTACGAAGCTTATAAGACAGACTGAAAATTGCGAACATATAGGAGTCTTTGTCACGAGGATCTCCTCGCTGCTCTCCAACTGCGGTGATGTATGGAAACTCCTGATCAGACTTGTCAGCCATTTCGGCTGCTAAACTGCCGTTTGCTGCGGTCAAGGCGGAAGGAGAGTAATAGGTTTTGCTTACATCATCGATGTAATCGGTAAAGGTTTTTCTCATACCATACTGCAAACCCACTGACCAACGCCTATCGATAGAATATTTGAAGCCAATTCCTACTGGAATGGCCAATTGAATCCTACTGTAGTCCTTGCGTGTGTCATCCAATCCTTGTCCTTCCGTATTCAAGTCGGCAAGGTTGACCCATTCGCCTCGATATTCACCCTTAGGATTGAAATAAAACACCCCTAGCCCTACAAAGCCATAAGCGGAGAGTTCAAATCCTTTCATGCCACGTACCCCTTTGAGTCGATAACGTGCCCCCATCTGTTCGCGAATGAAAGCAAATTCGAGGTTCGAACTCGCCTCGATGATATCAGATCTGAAATTGAGGTTGCGGTAGTTACGGAAAAACTCCTCCGTAAGGGCGTCATCACCGGATATACGTCCATAGGTTAACGTATTATTCAAGGATAAGACCTGCGATAGCCGGTAACGAAAACCTCCCGATATTGCAAGATTGGTCTCTTTGATTTCCAGATCTTTAAGATAATCCGTACCAATTTGGTTTGCACCGCCCAACTCACCAAGAAAGTTGGTAACACCCATGCCGAAGTGAAGTTCGGTTCTATAGGATTTCCAACGTTGCTTATAGCGTTGAGCACTGACCATCAATGGCATAGACACCATAATAAGCAGGACAAATACCGTAATCTTACGCATGTTTTGTAAAGGGTTGAATTACAAAAATAAACAAATTGTTAGCAAAAACCAGCTGTAATCAGTTTCTCAAATCCAATCCCCACATCAGCTTGTTTCTCAGGGTTCCCAGGAAATTTTCGCTATGCAGTCTTACGATATCGATTGAAAAGTCCTCCTTGCGAGCAGCCAATTGAACGGAGGAATCGATGGTTACGGACCTTGAATCCAATGAAGCCAGAAAGAATGGATTTCTACCTTCTACCTCGAGGGAGATTACGTACTTGTCGGATACCACAATTGGCCTAACGTTCAGGTTGTGAGGTGCGATTGGCGTAATGACAAAGTTCTCGGATTGGGGAACAATGATCGGTCCTCCGCAGCTTAGTGAGTATCCGGTTGATCCGGTGGGAGTGGATATAATCAACCCATCCGCCCAATAGCTGTTCAAATACTCGCCATTGAGATATGTATGGATGATAATCATCGAGGAGCTATCCTTCTTGTGGATGGTGATTTCATTCAGCGCGTAATTGACCTGACCGAACAACGGAATCGGTGTCTCTAGTCGAATCAATGAACGTCGGTCCAAATCATATCTCCCCTGCAACAATGAATCCACGCAATCGGCAAGCTTATCCTTTGGGATACTTGCCAAAAAACCCAACCTGCCCGTGTTGATACCTACGATCGGAATGCCATGGTCACGAACCAAGGCTATTGTATCCAGCAGCGTTCCATCACCACCCAGACTGAAAAGGAAGTCAGTGTTTCCAGCGAGGTCATCGTGACTGGAAAAAGTCTCTATTCCCGCCAGCTCAGCACCATTTTGGCGCAGGTAACTATGAAGTGGCTGGTATATCAATGGGCGTACTCCTGCCGCCCTTAAATCGTTGATCAAACCGGCTACATATGGTAATATGGCATGACTTCCGGTTCGGCCGTAAAGCGCAAAAGTTGGATTTTTCGAGGTGATGTCCTGCATTGGAACAAATGTAATTATTCGAACTATGAATGACTCAAATAGGAGCCGCAAAATGGAGAAAAAAGCCCGACTCCTTCATTCTATTCATTGAGTATTCAACGCTAAAGACCAAATTGTAGTAGGTAACGTAGTCCAGGCCCAATCCATAACCATATTGATATTGATTGGCTAGGGTATTGGAGCTGGCATACCGGTTATCACGAACATAACCCGACTCAAATCCAAAATTGAGGTAAAATGCGTTGGGGACACTCTTGAACTTTTCACTGATGCGCAAGGGAAGTTCAACCACTTTGGTTTTCATCAAGGTGTATTTCACATTGGTCTTGAACAAGAAATAGTTTTGTCCGGGCACAACATAATATTCATAGCCGCGAACCAAATCGTTTCCATATCCAAATGCCCGTTGAACCCAATATGGATTATCGCTTTTGCCAGACAGCCGACCCTTGATGGCATAGGAGCCGTGCCATTTTGAGGCAAATTTCAAATACTTCCTGTATTGTGAGGTGATTTGAAACAATTCGGGTTCATTAGGGAAAAGTCCCCATCCGGATTTCAAAAGATCGATATCGAAAAGGTAGCCCGACAGCGGATAGTACTTATAATCGCGCAGGTCTCGACGGAACCCCATGGTGAATGTCAGCATTCGCTGTTTGACACCCCCTACATTGTTTAGGTAGGTTGGGTTCAATTCCACTATGGTGTCCGCAATGTTCATGTCCCTGAACTCAAGTCCAAGGGAAGTGGAGTTGAAATAACCCTTTTTGTGCGTATACCGCAATCCGCAGGCCGTTTCTTGCCTTGCGTAACCATCTACTGCATCATACAGCAATAGCTTGCTATCCTCAACACCATATCCAATCTCTTTGCTGGCTGTGTAAGAACCGAAAAAAGCAAGGCCCTCATCCTGACTACTGTTAATGTAAGGTATCTGGTACGACAAGGAGATTCTTCTGGTGTAACCCCATTTGAATTGGAACTTAAGCGATTCATTCATGCCCCTGAAATTCGACCAATCCAGATCCAGTCCATAGTTGAATCGGCCCAATTCACCAGACCTTACCCACTCGTTGAAGTTTCGATCAACCAACTCAAACCTCGGCAACGGAAGGATGTACCACCGCTCAACGACATTGACCAACACGGTGTAGCCGGCTCCAGGGTCCTTGGCCGCGGTGACATCAACAAAATTGAAGATTCCCAAATTCATCAGGTTTTCCCGGGAACGGGACAAGATGCGATCCCATATAACCAAATCAATGGTGTCGCCTTGCTCAAACATCAATTCCCTGGTGATCACCCGCTCCTTGGTGATGTTATTACCGCTGATCACCACCCTGGAGACAACGGCAATCGAATCGCCTTCGACCCCGTTTTCCAATCCAGAAGCAACTGATTGATAAAAGCAGTTGATGAGTACAATTAAAGTAACGAAATACCTGGGTGAGATGGGAAGCATTTATTGGCGGCTTCCGGCAAAATTACATTTTAAGGTAATTCATAAACGCATCATAGCGAGCCTGTAAATCGGGCTGGAATTCACTTTGATGGTACGAGGCCTTGACGTCGTAATCGTTTCGGAAAAAGCCCGCCATGATCCTGGTCAGATCCACCCGGTCGATACGAAGGGTGACCTCTGTTTTTCCCGGCTCAGAAGATGGGTTGGTGCTTGCGCTCAACACGTGCGCCCCTTCGGCCTCAACAATTCTGGATATTTCAGAAAGTGAGTATTTGTCGGCTGCAACATCCAAAACCAGAACACCTCCGGGCTCATCTAAGGAGTTGGAGGTTGCAAGGGCGTTAATGATGTCGTTAACCGAAATCACCCCCAAGTACCTTCCAGGATCATCGAGTACAGGAACGAGGGAGGTGTCGTGGGAGGCACAAAGTCTTACCGCGTCCAGAATGTGTTGGTATTCGTTTATATAAACGCGAATGAATGATATCTGCAAGTCTTTCAGCTGGGTATCCAGATCCACTTCGCGTGCTGCCTCCTCCTCTCGAATCAATCCCACATAACCATTTGCACCAATTACTGGAAGCTCCTTTTGCTTCAAGGCGTTCATCCAAGAAAGGGCGCGACCAACACTGTCCGTTGTTTTCAACGGCGGCACTAAATCGCTAATAAGGTCCCGAACCAACATAATGCTATCTTAAACGTATTGTGCCCTAAAATGGTTGTGTCTTGACAAACATAATACATTTGAGGGCTGAATTCCACAAATTACTCCAATTGATTACCTGCTTATGACAAGACTGAGTGTCAATATCAATAAGATAGCCACCTTGAGGAACGCTCGGGGAGGCGGTGTGCCGGATGTGGTAACATCAGCAATTAGATGCGAACGGTTTGGGGCCCAAGGCATCACGGTTCATCCAAGGCCAGATGGTCGTCACATCCGATATGACGATGTCATTGCGTTGAAACCGGTTATCACCACAGAATTCAATATTGAAGGATATCCGAGTCGTGATTTCATTGACCTTGTTTTAGATGTGGTACCGCACCAGGTCACATTAGTGCCTGACCCACCCGATGCACTCACCTCCAATCAGGGTTGGGATACTGAAAAAAATAAGGACTTATTGAAAGAAGTGATTTCAGAATTCAAAAAATCAAGAATCAGGACCTCCATCTTCATTGGCACCGACTCCCGAATGATTGCACAAGCGGCTGAAACAGGAACAGATCGCGTGGAGCTGTACACCGAGCCATACGCTCAAAACTACTCATCCGATAGGGAAATGGCGGTGCTTCCATTCATGCAAGCGGCTCAGTTAGCTCATGAATTAGGATTGGGTGTGAACGCAGGACACGACCTGAGCTTGGAAAACCTGCTTTGGTTTTCGCAAAGGGTGCCTCATTTGGAAGAGGTCTCCATTGGTCATGCATTGATTTGCGATGCCCTTTGGTATGGGATGGAGAATACCATCCAGATGTATTTGAGAAAGCTTAATCCTTAAAGGGCTTCAACTCCAAAGCTCGGCATTGCCAACCTTTTTTTTCAAATTCCTCCAAACACCTAGGCAGCGCTGTGAGAAGGTTCTTGAATGCTTTTGGATTGTCGTGGAAAACGATGATGGACCCAGGACGTGTATTCGTCAGTACATTCTTCACACACCGGTCGGCATCATGTCTAGGATGGAAATCATAACTCATCACATCCCACATAACCACTTTAAAGGTTTTTGACAGCTGTCGGTACTGAGGCCAGGTGATCCGACCATAAGGGGGACGATACATCTTTGACGAAATCGATTTTTCTGCGGCTTGCACATCGGCCATGTAACCGCTACACGAGTGCGTCCAACCATTAAGATGGCTGTGACCGTGGTTGCCGATGGCATGTCCTTCATCCAATATGCGCCGCACCATGTCGGGATGTTGCTCTGCATTTTTACCCAATAGAAAAAAAGTGGCCTTAGCGTTGTACTCTCGCAAACAATCCAACACAAATGGTGTCACTGACGGATCCGG
>JBEAXM010000160.1:0-4264 GCA_041159805.1 Bacteroidota bacterium | reverse complement strand
GTTATAGGTAGGTTGCATACGTGTTACGCACCCGTGCGCCACTCTCATGGTCGTATTGCTACAACCAATCCCGTTCGACTTGCATGTATTAGGCCTGCCGCTAGCGTTAATCCTGAGCCAGGATCAAACTCTCCATTGTAAAGTTTTTAATATAGCTCTAGGTTTACCTGTGTGTCCAAATTCCCCTAAGGGAACTGAACTGGCTTGTTATTTCCTACAATCCTTCAAAGAACGCTTCTATATAAGCAACGTCAACGATTTTGACGCAAATAGAATCTGATTTGGGGCTGCAAAGATAAACAGAAGTTTAAACTTTACACAATCTCCAAAAAATAATTTTAACACTTTTTCAACCCTGCAACCAATCGATTATCGGTGTCTGAATTGGGGATGCAAAGATACATAGCTTTTTATCATAATCAATACCATCACGATAAAAAAATAAATAATTGTAAAAAAATAGATTAATTAATTGATATTCAATATTTAATTGATTGATTACGGCGTCGAGTTTGAGACTGGAATAACCTTGCCGTTGAAAAAACGCCAGCCATTGAGCCCGAACTCACATATATATGTGGCCATTTCCACTGCACTCGTCGAGGCCTTGAAGCCCGGAAATGCCTTTGCTAACATTTCCGTGTCAACCGATCCAAGTGCCAGGCAATTGAAAACGACCTCGCGTCCCTTGAACTCTTCTGCCAATACCTCCGTCAAAATTGAAAGCGCCCCTTTACTGCTGCTGTAGGCCGCTAGCCCGGGAAACTTGACCGAACCCCCAATTCCACCCATGCTACCTATATTAACCACATGACTAACAGCACCTTGACCAAGATAAGGAACCATTGCCTGGAACAATAAAGCAGGACCAATAACATTTGATCCATAAACCGTTTCCCAATCATGCTTCGAAATGGTTTCGAATGGCTTGTTCACCAAAAAACCAGCACAATTGACCAAAACGTCCACCTGCTTCACACTTTGGTCGTTCAATCGGTTAATCAAATCTGAAAAGTCACCCGAAACAATATCAAGTCCAACCGGTATGACCTGGCCAGGAGCACACTCCTCCACAAGTGACCTTAATAAATCTCCCCTTCTGGCAATGGCGAAGACCCGACAACCGAGATGTCGCGCATATATCTTGGCCACTTCACGTCCAATTCCTGACGACGCACCAGTTACAATTATGTTTCGGGCTTCAAATGTCATGTTTGGTATTTTGAATTAAGTTTGAGCATAAAATTAGTCAGATATGGTGAAAATGCTACCATTAAGGTTCCTTACACTCGCCGCCCTCATTGGCTCTTTATTAACTACTGAACAATCATTCTCTCAAGAGCTAAAAGACAAGCCACTGAAAGAACGATTGTTTTTTGGTGGAAACCTGGGACTGCAGTTCGGATCGGCTACGTATATCGATGTTTCGCCCTTGCTAGGGTACAAGATCACTGAAAAGTTCAGCGCAGGCATCGGAGCCACCTATATCTACTATGATATCAAGGAGTCGATCTATTATGGCAACGGATATGAAACATCCATTTACGGAGGAAGGGTTTTTGGAAGATACCTCTTTATGGAAAACCTTTTCGCCCATGCGGAAACTGAAGTGCTGAATATGGAAGTGCCCGAGATCATTACCGGAAGCTCGAACTACAAGTTGGTTCGGGATAACATTGTCAGCGTTATGGCAGGTGGTGGATATGCCCAGCCCATTGGTGAAAGATCCGCTTTGGTGATGATGCTGTTGTGGAATTTCACTGAAAACCAATACTCGCCTTATGAAAACCCGATTTTCAGAATCGGTTTCAATGCGGGATTTTAAAACAGAGACATTATTCACCAAGGAGCTTTGGCTCCCCCAGGTTGTTCATCTGTCGTAAAATCCAATTCTTCTTCCACCTTATAAATTTGCTTGGCTTGGATGGTGACCATTTCAATGGAGATGGCCAACATGCAACAATCAAAGCCGCCTTCTCTTTGCTGAGAGTTCGGGCTCCCGTGTCGAAATACTCTCGAGCAGCCGCCTCAATACCATACACACCATCCCCCATCTCTATGACATTCAAGTAAACCTCCATGATGCGTCGCTTAGGCCACAAAGATTCTATCAAAAAGGTAAACCATGTTTCAAAACCCTTTCGTACCCAAGATCGGGCAGGCCATAAGAACAGATTTTTTGCCAGCTGCTGACTAATTGTACTTCCTCCACGCTTGCGCTTGCCTTTGTTCTTTTCATTGTACTTACGAGCCTGTTCGATTGCTTCGAAATCAAATCCGTTATGGGATTCAAATCGTTGATCTTCTGACGCTATTGCCGCCTTTGTGACCCATGGAGAAACATCCTCCAAATCCACCCAATCCTTTTCCAAGCGAGCCACTCGGTTATCGTCAGCCGCCTGCTGAAAAAGACGTATCACCATCAATGGAGTTAGCGGCGGATTCACGAAACGATAAACCAAAACACTGAAAAAAGACAAAGCCACAAAAACAACTCCTAAGATCAGCAGTATTCGAAAAAGCTTTTTCAAAAAAGACATGAGATAAAATGCCTAGCGCATAAAACCGAAAATATCGTTGTTAGGCCTTTTACGATCATCCTTTTCATCTTCGATGGGGAGAGAAAACCCGAACGACAGATAATACATCTTGCTTGTTTCGGGCACATAAACCACACTCTTTTCACCTACACTGACGGATTGGTTTTCAGGAACCAGTACATCCAACAGGTAATGCTTGTATCTAAGGAAAAAACCATTTTTAAAACGGAAGTCCACAAAAACCGAGGGATTAATCAAATTAACCCGATTGGAAAACCAACCCATTTTCTTATACTTTTCATCGTCATAAATGGCCTTTTGCTTGTAATGGAAGAACAATTCCGGCTCAACTCCCAAAGTAACCGAGTACCCCCCGGGCAACTTTCCGAACTTCATTGCCACTGGAACACCAAATGAATACACCCTTTGCTTGAGCTTGATGGTATCTCCTATGTTGTTGATGAAACCCACATTCCTGAAACCGAATCCGGTCATCAAACCGAAATTCCGATTTATATCGTAATGATACTGATACTGGGAATTGATAAAACCTGAAAAACGCATATTGGATGAAGAATACAAGTCCTGGGGCAATGAATCAGGTGCACCTATATCCGACAAAGAAAAAATGAATTCATAAGACGAGAACCAATATTTGTTCTTTGGAGGATCCATTTGACAATACGCAGACGTAGCTGTCAAGGAAACAAGTCCTATGACCAACACACCGCAACAAAGACTTTTAATTGATGAGGCCAGCTGTGGAATCATAACTTTCTTGAAATAGAGTTCATGTATAAATCCGTGTAGTCCGACAAGGAGCCGAGTGATTCACCATCGACCACTAAATCTGTGCCGGTGACCTCACCAAGATTGGTAAAATCCAAGTCAGAAGAGGAGACCAATTCAATGAAGCCATCCAACTGTTCTGCGCTCACGGTAACAACCACCCTGCTTTGGGACTCACCAAACAAAAACGCATCCTTACGAAAATCGGAATCGGTCTCTATTGAAAAACCCAACCCTCCGTGTATGGCCGATTCCATCAAGGAAACAAACAAGCCTCCATCAGAAACATCATGAGCAGATTCAATCAAACCCTGTGAAATCAATTGCCTTACCAGTGATTGTACAGCTGCTTCTTCAACCAGATCCAAGTGAGGTGCAGGAGAATTGCGAACACCACAATACGAGTACAGGTATTCACTTGAGGAAACATCATTTCTGGAGGCGCCTAAAAGGAATATGACGCTACCTTCTGCTTTGAAGTTGAGGGTCATCATACGGCTCTTATCCTCCAAAATACCAATCATGCCAATGGTTGGTGTTGGAAAAACGGGAACCTCCTCACCATTTATCTGCGATTGGTTATAGAAACTGACATTGCCACCTGTGACAGGAGTACCAAACTGCTTACATGCGTCGCCCATGCCTTGGATGGCATTGACAAACTGCCAATACACCTCGGGGTTGTAAGGGTTTCCGAAATTCAAACAATTGGTTACCGCCGACGGAGTGGCCCCTGTACACGAAATATTACGAGCGGCCTCTGCAACCGCAATAGAGGCGCCAACTTTAGGATCAGCATGTACGTAGCGGGAATTGCAGTCGACCGTCATAGCCAAGCCTTTCCGTGTGCCACGCACATCAACCACAGCCGCATCCGAAGGCCGATTGGTTGTCATGTTGATGGTTCCAACCATACTGTCATATTGGTTGAAAAT
>JBEAXM010000137.1:0-6590 GCA_041159805.1 Bacteroidota bacterium | reverse complement strand
GCCTTATCCAAATTCAATGCAAGACCTAGTAGCGGATCTTATTTTGTTTTATTGGATTATTCCCGAATCTCAAACGAAAAAGACACGGTGTTTGCGGAAAGGATTACCCGGGAGCATGGTGTAGCAACCATTCCGGTTTCCGTATTTTGCAAGAACCCACCTTCCGACATGAGATTGATTCGGGTTTGCTTTGCCAAAGAGGTTACCACGCTGGAATCAGCAGCAGAAAAACTATGTCAGATCAAATGAGGGAACTCAAGACAACGCTACTTCAAACCACGCTCCTGTGGGAGGATCCCGTTGGGAACCGCATGATTATCGAGGAGCAGCTGAAGCCGATACGAAAAGGATCTACCGATGTGATAGTCCTCCCTGAAATGTTCAACAGCGGATTCACGATGAACGCACAACGTGTTGCTGAAACGATGAGCGGCCCCACCATTTGTTGGATGCAAGATCTTGCAAGGCGCAAAGACGCTGCTGTTTGTGGAAGTCTGGTCATTCGCGCTAATAAAAGATTTTTCAACCGTTTTGTTTGGGTTCAACCCGATGGCGTCAAGAGGTCTTATGACAAGAGACACCTTTTCCGGATGGCGAGTGAAAACAAAACATATACCGCTGGCACCAAGCGTACAATCATCAACTACAACGGATGGAGGATTTCCCCTCAGGTATGTTATGACCTGAGGTTTCCTGTATGGAGCCGCAATGATCGAAAGTATGACCTATTGATTTACGTAGCCAACTGGCCCGATAAACGGAGGGCTGCATGGAACACGCTGTTACCCGCCAGGGCTATCGAAAACCAGGCGTTTGTGGTTGCTGTTAACCGCGTTGGAAAGGATGCAAAAGGGATGGTTTATGCAGGCGACAGTGTGGTTTATGATCCTTGGGGTGAGAAACTAGGAAGCACACCCGAATACAAAGGATCACTTACCACCATTAAACTGAACAAACAGGTTTTGGAGAATGCCCGGACAACATTCCCGGTTTCGGAGGATGCCGACAGGTTTTCACTTTGACGACGTAGTCCCAACACCATATTCGCTAAGCAACCAGGCCATGCTTGCAATTGCCGCTGCGCCTAGGTGTAATTCCCTGCGGTTTACTTTGTCGAAGGTGTCAATATCCGTGTGGTGATAGTCGAAATAGCGCTGTGAGTCGGGGCGCAACCCAATCAACAATGTTCCCTGTTCTTTCAGCGGACCAATGTCAACCCCGCCTCCATCACCATCCCATTGAAACATTGCATATGGCTTGAACAAGTGCTTCCATTGTCGAAACCATGTGCGCTTCGAATCATCTATACAAGTTGACGAGAAGCCGGCAGGGGTAAATCCTCCTGCGTCCGACTCAATTGCGGCGATATGTTTTTCGCCCTTTGCCTTCGCCTCCTCTGCGTATTTCTTGCCCCCCCTGACTCCGTTTTCCTCGTTCATGTAAAGTATTACGCGGATGGTTCGCTTCGGCTTGATGTTCAAGTCGCGGAACATGTTCAATAGCTCCATCGATTGCACACATCCGGCACCATCATCGTGTGCCCCATGCCCCTTGTCCCATGAATCAAGATGCCCGCAAACAACAATGATTTCCTCGGGGAACTCGGTTCCTTTTATTTCGGCAATTACATTATGAGATAGCTTGTCGGGCAAGGTTTCACAATTCATTTCCAAGGTGAGCTGCAGGTTCGGATTCGATTTCAACTCGCTGCTCAATCGTTCAGCGCCTAATGTTGAAATGGCACAACCTGGAATTTGAGGTACCCCCTCCACATATCCCATGCCTCCGGTATGAGGGTTGTCGTCAAGGGCCAGTGTCAAAGATCTCGTTATCGATGCTACGGCGCCATATTTGGCAGCATTTTGTGCTCCGGCCCAACGGTATTTACCCGCATCCCCATAAGCTTCAAAGGTGTGATAGAAGCGCTGCTTCATCGGCACATTGTAAAAAACAATTTTCCCTTCGATGTTTTTTCTCCCAAGCTTTTCAAGCTCTTCGAATGAGGTGACCTCTACAACACCGGCCTTGATGCCCCCTTTGGGCGTTGGCACGCTACCGCCCAAGCTGAAGATGTTCAACGGTGTTTTTTTACCATTCAAATGCATTACCAACGACTCCTTGTCGTTACGTACCCAATGAGGAACCATCACCTCCTGCAGCCAGCAGTTTGCGAAGGAATCAGCTTGCATTGTTTTCAAACCCCATTGTACGGCTTTCTCGGCGTTGGCCGAGCCGCTCAAGCGGTTCCCTATGGATTCCGACAAATAGCGAAGGCGTTCATATGACTTGCCCTGCTCTAATGAATAGGTGAATATCCTGCTAATGGTTAAGGAGTCGGTGTTTTGGGCAAAACACTTGTGAAAAGGTAGTATCAGAAGAATTGCTACGAGTAGATGGCGCATGGCATGACGTTGTGCCGTCAAATATAAGCCAAAGCATATGAAATTGCCTTTTTCGGAAAGATCAAAAAGGAATACGCATGGAGCGTTTATTCCCCCCTTTTAAGAATCGTGATCTCTACCCTGCGGTTCAGCTTTTTTGCCGCCTCTGAACCATTACCACTGATTGGCATGTTTTCGCCATACGGAATGGTTTTGATTCGGCTTTCGCTGATTCCTTGACCAACAAAGTATGCCTTTACCTTATCCGCCCTCTTTTGTGAAAGCACCATGTTGGATGCGGCATCCCCCTCTGCGTCTGTGTGTCCTGATATCAACACGTATGTCGATTTGTCGAAGTACAGGAAATCCACAGCACGCTCGATGATGTCATAGGTGTTATCGATAGTCAAGGTGATGGAACCGGTGTTGAACAAAACATGGTCGAAACCGCTTACAATCTGCTGGTCGGTGCTTTTGCGTGCGGTAAGTACCGGACAACCGCCGTTTGTTTTTGGACCGCTTTCCAGGGGACAAAAATCAACCATGTCTACAAGCCCGTCTTCATCAGTGTCGGGACAACCACGTGTGGCTATTGTTCCTTTGATATATGGACAAGGATCCTCATAGTCGTTCACACCATCAAGGTCGCTGTCGGTTGCCACGATTTTATTGTTTGGAACAATTGGTGTGAATACAGATATCGCTGGCTCGCCTTTCAAAATTGCACTTTCAGGTTTTGTTTCTTTTGTTTCGGCTGTTGCAGCATTTTCTATTGGAGATGATGTGGTTTCCTGAATTACCTCTTTGGAATGTGTGACCTCCGTGACGGGCTTGATGGGCTCACTTGAAACAACCACTGCTGTGGGAGCTACTGGCTCCTTTTCATTGGCAGGCATGGATACCGGTTCCGGTTTTGGCTCGACAATATTATTTTGTGCCGCCTTTTCCTCTATGGTTACCTGTGTATCTGTAATGTTGTTTGTGTTAGCAGTTTCAGCGGGTTCTTGCGATAATGGTTTTTCCTCCTTTGCAGCAACTACAGGTTCTTGTGACAATGGTTTTTCCTCCTTTTCAACAACCACAGGTTTGGAAGCTTCAACCGAAGCGCCTTTTTCTTCCTTGATGGGTAGGCTGCTAACCACTGGAGCAACGTCTTTTTCGACAACTGCTTCCACTGGCTTAGATTGTAATTTTGAAGACTCCGTTTTTTGTACAGGAGGGGTCTTTGAGCTATCAGCCGCATATACCGTTTTCGAGTTAGTCGGCTTTAGTGGTTCCTCTTGGGATGTTGTTTCCTTTTCGGTCTGTTGTTTTTGTGTTACCGATTTTTTCTTTTCCTCCTCCTTTTTAGTAGAAGTAACCTCATCTTGTTTTTCTTGCTTAGGCTTGGCTTTCGGGGTAAATGTCAGCGAAAGCTCAAAAGCGTTATAACCCTTCCCTGCCTCATGAATAGGGCCTGATGCAACGTCATAGCTCATCCCTACCAGGAAGCGGTCCATTTGGTATCCAGCATAAAACATAAATGCACGGCCGGGCTTACTAAAAACCCCGGCTTGTATTTGGTTTTCATCACCTTGCTGATAATTGCCCAACACCCCTATAGTTGTTTCATTGAAAGGCCCTTGTTGTGTGTGAATGAAAGACGGCTTGATCACAAGCTCTTCTGTAAAGCGAATATCAGCGCCTCCGCTGATAGCATGCTTCATGTTGTATCGCAACTCATCGCCAAAAAAGGAAACATTGGGTTGATTCAAGTGGAATGCGGCATAACCCAGATACGGACGGAACTTGGCAGATTTTTTTCTCCCAACATGTTTCCATTGTATCCCAGTGCTCATGGATGGCCTGATGACACTGTTGCTTTCAAAGGACTCCCCAGTCGCAATGGACGGGTCATATCCAATATCCTCGTTGAATTGATTATCGAAAGTAAACTTCGATGGATTTATGGAACGGCTAAGCAGACCGATTTGTATGCCAGAAGAAATCTCATTACTGGATTTGTATCCGAAGTACAAACGGTACGATAGGCTTCCTGCCAAGTTCAGTGCCTTTACGGATGCATCACCGGCGCCATTGGAGTGTATGTTGAACCCAAGGCCCCACTTCCCAATGATTTTGTCCACCGAAGCCCCTTTTGTTGCAAACGGATTGCCTGGTCCTGCATCTTGTCGCCGGTAGGAAATGGTTGCCCTCAAATGATTGATTCCAGAACCGGTTAATGCCGGATTGGTGGTCAACGGATTGTTGAAGAATTGTGAATAGCGAATGTCTTGAGCCCTTAACGGGTTCAAGATCAAGCAAAAAGCACTTATTAGTACAATTCTATTCATTTATCAACGTATCAGGTTTATACTGCCTCTGTGATAACTGGTTACACCATTATCGAGATAAACTTTAATGGCATAGTTGTACGTTCCGGAGGGCAATGTGCCTCGCGGACTTTCTCCGTTCCAGCCAGTTGATGTTTTCGATAGCGAGCAAACGTTTTGTCCCCATTGATCGAACACCTGGATGTCAGAGTAAAGTATGTTGTTTCCACGAGCGCGGAAAACATCGTTTTGTCCATCACCATCTGGTGTGAATGTGTTTGGAATGAAAACATTGTCGGGAAGAGCCACACGCACGTTTCTTATAGTGGTGTCCGTACATCCTTCTGTGCTGGTGGCAACACAAACAACCTGGTACATGCCCGTTGCGGAATAGATGTGTTGTGGGTTTTCCAAAGAGGATGAGTTGGAAGCCGACCCTGGGTCACCAAAGTCCCACAAATAACTGTTTCCTGCATCTCCCGCCGCTTCAAATGAAACAAGGTAGCCAGAAGGGTCTGTTGACGCATCACTGTTGTTGAAGTCTGAATCAGGTGATGGATAAACCTCGGCACCCACTTCAATCAGGTTTTCACTAACACAGCCAAAGCTGTTGGTTTGTTGTACAAAGTATGAAGTGCTTGCCTGAAGGGGAGGCGTAGTAAAAGTGTTGCCGTTCGCTACGATGGAACCGCTGGATGGTGCGTCGAACCACACGTATGACACACCACTTACGGGTATGATTTCAATGTTTGCGGAGCTGAGCGGACAAACACCATTTGTGATCGTGTTGAGAGTGGATGGTAGCTCCAACACTTCTACAACGATATCATTGGAAAAAACAGGTGTTGAGGATGCTGGTGTGTAACGCAGCTTATAATTGCCGGCGTTCTTCGCCACATAGGTGCTGCCTGTCGCACCGGCAATGGGAGATCCATCAAGAAACCATTGATTGTTGGTGTTGAATGCGGAAACGAGAACAACGGAGTCTCCTTTACAAAAGGAAGTCAATCCCGAAACGGACACCATGTTTGAAGTTGACAAGTATGAAACGTTAACCGTGGCTGGAACCGATGGACAACCATTGTTGTCGGTTACGGTAACGGTGTATGTACCTGCGTTTGCAACCTGTATGGATTGAGTCATGGCTCCCGTTGACCACATATAGGATGTTCCCAAAGCGGCTGTCAAAGTGGTTTGGGATCCTTGGGGAACCACAACATTTCCGGAAGGATTGATGGATGAATAGCTAACAGGGTGAAAGTTTACCGCCATGGGTAGAGACATTGCAGAGCACCCCGCAGCATTAGTAACCACAACAGAATAGTTTCCGGCGGCAGTAACTGTAATGGACTGGGTGGTATCACCGTTAGACCAAAGGTATTCTGGTGCCGCTCCTGCAGTTAGCACGATTGTGTCGCCCGGACAATTTGGTGTGGCACTGATTGAAGAAATGCTTGCAGCAGGTGGCTGCAGTGTTAATACCTGCTGCGCAGGAGATGTTCCACTACAACCTTGTCCGTTGGTTACGGTAACAACATAGCTTCCCGCATTCGTAACGGTTATGGATTGTGTTGTGGCGCCATTTGACCATTGATAGCTACCTGCTATGGAAGATGTAAGCGTAATGGAGTCGCCATCGCAAATGGTACTGTTGCCACTTACACCGATGGTCACGTTTAGTCCGGGGGTTATTGAAATGTTAATGGGATCAGCATACAGACTGGTTCCATTGGTTGTTGATGCGGTTGCGGTTATTACATGTTGACCGATTGGCAGGTTGTTGAGCACAAAGGATCCGGTTGTGGAATTGCCCGCAAGCAATCCGTCAACATAAAGCTTGTATCCGATTAATCCGGAGGGAGCGACCTGAATATTGATGTTGGTTCCGTAACAGAAG
>JBEAXM010000118.1:0-7057 GCA_041159805.1 Bacteroidota bacterium | reverse complement strand
GGAGCAACTCATTGCACCGTGGATGACATAAGCCAATCACCTCATCAAATACATTTTCCCCCACCCATTGACAAAGTACTTGTCGGCTTCCGTTTCTCGTTTTTCAACCCCTACTCCATTCAAGCGAGTAACCACCCTGTACAAGTACACACCATTGGCCAACTGGTCGCCAAACTCATCCTTTCCGTTCCAGGCAAACTCGGTGATGTTGCGACCAATTCGAATCGGACCGATTTCATCTCGACCAATTTCGCGAACAACCGTGCCCCTGACCGTCATGATCTGTATGCGGAAATCTTCAGGTATCTGAGATCCAGTCAATGTGAAAACGAAACGTGTGGACGTGGAGAACGGGTTCGGATAATTGATGACTTCGGAAATGGTGCTTTTGTTGATCACTTCGAAATTGATCTTGTAGCTATTGGCTCCCGACAAATTGCCGGAGGCATCCGTTGCTTGCACTGTGAGCTCATAAATACCGTCCGATATGAAGTGTGGATTGAACTCAATCGAGAACTGATTGCCAGAAAGGTCTGCTGGACACCATTTGAGTAATTCATAAGCGGGACCGGAGCACGCCAATGGTTCAAAAACGAGCTTTCGTGAAACACCGCTTGGATCCTTCAGGAATATTTGCCAATCACTGGTGTCGTCAAGTGCCAGATAAGGATTCTCATCCTTCAATCGGATTTGAATTGATGGCTTTGCGGATACGATATCACCGTTCATGATGTGAGAACCGTCGAAAGTCACATCCAGAATGGGGTTGATGATGTCTTTTGATACCCGGAATGGAATCTCAGCAAGATTGTTAAACCTGTAGTATTCGACTTGGTCACCCAGGGGATTGGCTTCAATCCACAACGAGTTAAGACCTCCGTAGTTTCGGGTGTTCAGGGTAACCGAGGAAACAACGGTATCACCAACAACCAATGGTTTGTAGCGTGCCGAAGGGAGGTCATGTCTGACCCTGGCATCATCCAACACATAATACCCCATCAGCAATGAATCCGAATCAATATCTCCCACATTCTCTACGGCGATACGGACTTGTATCTCCTCACCCTCTTGAAGAGAGTCCTTGTTCAAGCTGAAAAACTTGGATGGGTTCAGGGCAAATTCAGGTACTCCGGTGTGATATATCTGCCAGCGCCTGAGGTGTGGAGGAGTATAAAGACTATCGTCCTGAATGTATGCCTTGAGTCGAAGCTTCGGATAAAGATTAGCATCGATGGAGCTCAGGTTAACATCGTAGGTGCCTGCTGGAATCTGGGTGAATCCCGGCAATGGAACTTCTGTTCCGTTTGGTGTAATGCCAATCACATCCACATATACGGAATCCTTACCTGCAACCGCATCTATCGGCTCCTGGAACCAATGCAATTCATTCCATCCCAAGGCGGGTCCAATGGGAACTGATGTGACAAAGCCCTTTGACCAATTACCTCCGAGCGTTGCCAGGATTTGAATTGCAGGACGGCTTGCATCGCCGATAACTTCCTGAGTGAAGGTGGTGTCACCCTTTTTCGTGAAGAAGATATAGGGTTGAGTGTCGTTAAGGAAGTTGATACTGTCGCTTCCCCAAGAGGAGAATAGACCTTTTAGCTGTGGGCTCCAATTGGAAAACAAGCCGCCAAACGAGGTATAGGCAATGACATAATTTCCTGATGGAATTCCGTTTTGAAGCATGTTGAACATGGAGTCGCGGGACGCGGCATCGTTCATTCGGAAAATGAAAAAGAAATCAGGTCGCCCACGTCCATTACATGGAGGAATAGGTGCGTTGGTATTGAAATCAAACCTGTTGGCTTCGCCAAATGTATGGTCTCGTGTAGACCATGCCTTGAGCGATAAAGAATCTATCACTACGATATGCATCGAAGGTGTTGCAGTGCATACCGCATAGTCGATAAGTACGTTGTTGATTTTGAAGTTAGGATTATAGGATGCGCTTATATTCAGGTAATTGTTAACCTCCAATGAAGATAATGTGGACACAAACTTGTAAGTGGAGTCATAACGTTCATTATAAATCAGGTTTGTGAACTCATCCTTGTAGAACTGGGAATAATGAGCTTGAGACCAACCGGTGACAGCAGGTTTATGGATGAATGAGCTTTCCTTCCATTCAGGGTGTATCGAGTCTGTGGGTAGGGAATCACGGCTGACACGCCAGTAGTAAACCAAGTCCGGCTGTAAAGTGAAAGGAGGTTGCCAGTAAATCACGCCACCGGTTCCATATACAAGACCTTGTTTTAAGAATGGAGAATTGAATGAACGGACCGTATCAATCTGGAATTTGTAGTTGCGACCTGGGGCAAACGGGTCGACAGTTGATGCCTTGAGGCGGAATCCATTCGACTCAGGAACTATGGCGAATTCGGATGGATAAACAGGAGCAATGTCAGAAGAACGTACATTGAGAGGAACGTTTTGGACAATGTTGTTTGCTTCGTTGCATTCATCCACTGAACCCAGGTAGTCGACATAAACGTTGAAGTAGTTTGTCCCAACCGAGCGAGTGGCATCCACTGGGATTTTGAAACTTATGGTGTCCTGCAGTACCACATAATCAATGATCGTGTCGGTTTCAATGAGCGTATTTCCATCAGGAAGCAGTCGGCTCACATAAAGTACAAATGGATTGTAAGTTGCCTTACCAAGGTTCTTGACCACGACATTCAGCATCATGGTATCCAAGTCAGATGTGATGGTGCTTGGCGTGAAGGATATGGATGAGTTGTCTATCTGATAGTCGGTCCGATCGAAGGAATTCAACACCAGTGCTGGATCACCGGAGAGGGTCATACCCGTCATAACCGACTTGAAAATGAAATACCCGCTAAAGTTTGACGTCACCAAAGGAAGATTCAGGATGGAGTCATTAACGGCTTGCATGATTCGACCTACAGAGGAACCGTAATTGACCAGCGACATCTGACGGTAAAACTCCCTACCGTAATATTGAAGGTTGTCCAACAAACCTACATCCGGTTGACCCAGGAATCCAATTGAACCCTTGTCGGGCAAGAGCACGAAATCTTCGGCGATCCTACGGGTTCCATCGTGGATGTCTCCTACGAAGCAGGAATTTGCAAATACCAAAGGATATCGATCCTTGTTGTTGTAGTTCTGAGGGATGTCAGTGCTGATATCAAATGACGATCCACCTGCATGCGCAACGAAGGTCATCAACGTGCTACCCGAATCGATCAAGCTTTGCAGATATTGAGACAAATCGATTTGTATGGGGTCGGTGCTGGTTTTCAGAAAGGTTTTAACATATGCACCCATGAAAGTATCCCTTGCAGTCTGCTCGTATTGATACAGGATGTCTCTTATCTGCTGTTGCTGTGAGGCCGTGTTTCCACCACCGAAATGAAGGATGCGCTTTTGCCATTCCTGAGGGCATTGCTGTAGTTGTGATTCGTGTGCGGAAATCTTGTCCAGATAAGCGTAAACATCGGCATTGCTTCTCGCTGAGATCCTGCCAACAGGGAATACCGGTCTGGGAAATGTGTCCTGAGCTGAAAAGCTAGTGAACAAAATATCAGACGGTGGCGATCCAAAGGTCGGAACATAGTTCAGCTTCCAGTTGTTTTGCGTAGTGGAGAAACTGTTCGTGCCCGTGTACCTGACCCTAGTTGGATTGATGGACTTCCCTAGTAGCAGCAGGTTTTGCGGTTTAAGGGTGAACACATCGTTGGCAAAGCGACAAAAATTCTTGATTGATAGCGGATGCTGATCGATACCATAGGAAAACTGATCATAAAGCTCTTGAACATAGGCGGTCAGCGGAGTGAATCCGGTAGAGCTTCTGTAACTGGCGTAATCGGCTGCTGATTGCTTAAGTGAATCATTGGTGATGATCAGATAATCAGCCCCATTTCCATCACTGAAATTGCGAAAACGTGCAAAAGAGGTGGGGTCTGATGATACTGGCGAAATGATTAAACGCCCATTGGTAGCTGTGAAAGTGGAATCTATCAACAGACAGGTTTTGTCGGAACCATAGAGGGGAACAAGTGCCGAGAGGGTGCTGCCGTTGGTGGTGGTGGTAACCGACTTAACAGTATCTTGCGACAAAACCACAAAGCGAGCCGGTCCCGAATTGGTATTCGCATTGGCAAGTTGAACCAATGCCTTGTCGTTACCAAATGAACCCTGTACGTCGAACCTACGCACATTGGCATACTCACCAGCATAATCAGGTTTGTGCGGGTATTTGAGTCTTACGTATGAAACATGGGTTCGGTTGGTAACACCTGTACCTGGAATCAAGGCCAAGAAAGAGAGCGGCACCTGGATGTCGGCATTGCTGTTAACCACCGTATCAAAGCGAACCGTTTCATATCCGGTGAAATATTTGGTAACATTCAATCCGGCATAACTTAAGGTGATGGCGTGTTGAAAACCGGTATTGTTACCGCCCATGGTTGATGCTGTTATTCGTGTCAAGGGCGCCACGGGGTCTGGACTGATGTTGGGCAAATAAAACTGATAATTGACCTGCGAGGTGGTCAATGGCCCACTGTAGTAGCCTTCACCTTCGTCGTATTCGGAATCCTTGATGTCGGCAAGTCGGCGCATCAAGTAATCTGATTTGGGATGATAAGAATCCTCAACCATTAACCATGGAACCGGAGTGAATCCTGTTGAATTGGTGTCTGTTTCCAAAACCATCCGGCGGTTTTGAATCGTAGAATCAATGTTTACCGTGAGAAAATAAGCAGCGGTGTCTGTAAATAAGCTGAACCTGTCATGGGGCTGGTTGTTTTGATTTCGATAAAGCTGCTTATCATATGAACCATCATTACCTCGACCATAGAACTCTATGTAATCATTGGGGTCGAATGATCCGTCACCACCATCCTCAACCAAGATGAATTGCTCTACTCCCTTATGGAACAGCTGCAGTCGTGCAGGATTAACGGGCATTGGGAAGGAAACCGATTGGAGATCGGAGTAACTGATCCTGAAGATTCCCTCATTCCATACCTTGACTTTGAAATATTGCTGGTCCGAATGCGGCTGTCCCTGGCTGAAGCGAATCCACTCATTGCCATAGGGCTGAGAGAGGGCCAGCAAGGAGCTGCACAAGAACAGAATCAATGGTAATGCTCTTTTCATTTTGCTCTTTTGAACAGTGCAAATCTGAGGGAGAAGATGTTTGAATACAAGGACTCGCCCGAGGCACCAATGTTAGTGAGGGCGTAGTCGATAGATACATTTTTGATTTTCAATCCGACTCCGAAATTCGGTTGCATTTTCCATCCATCATTCCCGTCAAAATCCTCAAACTGCTGTATGTTACCAAGGCCACCGCGTATGAAAATGAAATCACGATAACCTGCCTCGAGTCCCATGTGCGGGTCAACGCTCACGGGATCAGCGGAGACTAGAACATTTCGTTTGCCATCGAAGGTGAGGTCGAGATTGGCCTCGGGTAACAGGGTGAATTTCTCTCCGATCTTGAATTTGTAGGATGCACCCAAAATCAATCGAGGAAGGGTCAGCTCCATTCCGTTTTCAGGGATTTCGTTTCCTGTTTCCGCAAAAACGTCCTCCAACTTCTCGGTGTTGAAACGCCAAGCGTTGAAAGTGGATGTTATGTCCTTACCGACGGCTCCAAAGCCCCAGTTTCCTTTTTGGTATTGGACACCTGCATCGATGCCGAAGCCCCAGGCTGAGGCGAAATCACCTACTTTACGATGAATGATTTTTACATTGGCCCCATATCGGAGTCCTTCAATTTTTGGGGCGTTCATTGCATAGCTGAACAGGAACGCATAGTCGGCGGCACTGAATGACTTCAAGCGATCGTAGTTGATGTTCCCATCGGCATCAATCAAGTCTGTCGAATCGATTATGTCATCAATGGCAAAACGAATCACCGATACCCCTGCTGTGCGCGTCGCATCGATGGGGGCAGCAATCGAACCATAATCATATTTGGCAATTCCTGCGAAATAATCGGCGTGCATCAATCCGATCTGAAGATCGCCTTTACCCAACACCAGGCCTGCGGGATTCCAGTAACCTGAGGTTACATCATTGGTGCTGGCCACAACCGAACCCGACATACCAAGGGCCCTTGCCCCTACCCCGATGGCTAAAAACTCGTTGCTGTATTTTGGTGCGTTTTGACCAATGGACAACTGACATGACAGACATAGGAGCAAGGAGGCAATCGGGTATTTAATGCTGAATTGGGTCATGGTGTTTTTATAGAGTTGTCAATCTCAAAATCAAATGTAGCTAAAACGAAGTTTAGAAATCAAAACACTACTAGTATAACAATCAAAGAAACGAACAGGTTCATCAGCAAGCCGATCAATTGGCTATTTTTGGGTTTTGCTCCAAATGCTGAACCTTCTGCCTAATATCATCACCTGCCTAAACCTGGTTTGTGGATGCATAGCTATCATATTCATTTTCATGGGAAACGTGAACATGATGGCCATCTGTATCGCCTGTTCATTGGTTTTTGATTTTTTAGATGGGTTCGCTGCAAGGCGGCTGAAAGCCAATTCCGATTTAGGTAAAGAATTGGACTCCATGGCAGACATGGTGTCCTTTGGCTTGGTTCCTGGGCTGATAGGTTGCAAGCTATGCTTGTCGAGCCCTCCATTTTCCCTTAATCCTACTGAGATAACCTCCATCATATTCGGACATTTTCCATTGATTATCACCGTTGCCTCCGCTGTTCGATTGGCAAGGTTCAACCTCGACACCAGGCAGTCGGATTCCTTCATTGGAGTACCCACCCCGGCCATTACCATTTTAATGATAGGGCTGGCCTTGGTTGTGGAGCACGACCACCTCAACTTGACTCCAACGATACTGAACCCCTTTTTCGTATGTGGAACAAGTCTGATTGTGGCCTGGCTCTTGAACGCTGATCTTCCGATGATAGCCCTTAAGTTCAAATCGTTTGATTGGAAAACGAACAGGGCCCAGTACCTGCTGATCATCAACTCCATGATTTTATTGGTCACTTTGCGTTTTGCAGGCATTTCTGCCATCATCCTACTTTACATCATCAGCTCATTTTTAC
>JBEAXM010000107.1:0-10519 GCA_041159805.1 Bacteroidota bacterium | reverse complement strand
ATCAATGTCGACCTTTCAACAGGCATAGATGGAGCAGCCAATTACAGCACGGGTATTTCCGTGTTTCCCAATCCTGGAAGTGGATTGTTCAACTTGGATGTTATGATGGATCGTTCAGCTGAAATCCAAGTTGTGTTGATGGATTCAAAGGGTTCAATTATCATTGATAGCCAGTATAACATGACAAGGGGTTTGAACCGTCGCCAGCTTGACTTGACGGGATATCCGAAAGGCGTGTACCAACTTAGGGTTAACGATGGACTATCCACCAAAACAATCAAAGTGGTAATCATCTAACATAAACATAAGCGTTAACGGAGACCTTGATTTCAGGTCTCCGTTTTTCATTTACATGGAGTCGAAACCGATACCTATAACAAAGGAAAAAGGCTTTCCAACATCCATTCCGGAAAAGCCGGGGATTTATCAGTTCCTGGATCGCTATGGAAAGCCATTGTATATTGGAAAGGCGACCAATATCCGAAAGCGTATACTTACACACGACTATGCGGATGATGGCATTTTAACTAGACATAGTCAGTGGATTCATTTTTTAAAATGGGAATTGACGGGCAATTCCACTATAGCTTCACTGCTTGAAGATCATCGTATTCGTTCTTATTGGCCCGTGCTGAATCGTGCACAAAAATCGAAACCTCTTAAATTCTCAGTTGAATACTACCTGGATCAACAAGAGCGTTGGAGGATGTCGGTTGTAACTCGGAAGTCATACCACCACAAAGGCATCCATTTCCACAGCTATCCAGACGCAATAGGTCATATATCCGATCGGGTTCGTAAATGGGACCTGAATGGTGCGCTATGCAATGTTCCATTCAACAGGGAAATCGATACTGAATCCCATCAGGGAGGGTTCAAGAAAATGATGGAAGAGGAGCTTGGACAGACCCGATATGATTTGTTTTTCGGCAAAGGACGGGAATCAGGTGAGGTATCCTTCGTTCTTATCACGAATCAAGTATATCAAGGATTCGGATTCATCGATGAGAGGGAAAGTCGAAATCCACATGCCATTAGGAAGGCCTTAATCGACTGTTTGTCATCACCCACAACAGAAAAAATAATTCATAAACTTACCGAAAAGAGCGGCATTGATTTCAGTTTCACAGGAATGGAACTAAGCAATGTTGCCATGTCCATGAAACCCCTTCCCATACAAAGAAAGGGAAGCTATTGCATTCAGTTTGATTGAATGACCCCTCCCACAGAAACCGGTAGGAGGGGTACAATCCAACTAATCAGTTCTTCTTGGGACCAATGATCAACATGTCGTTGACCTCAATCTCGGAAACATACTTTTTAACACCTGCTTTGTCGGTGTAGTTGCGATTAATCAGTTTACCTTCAACCACAATTTCCGATCCTTTTTGCAGATACTTGGTCATGAACTCGGCTGTTTTGCCCCAAGCTACCAAATTGTGCCAAATGGTTTCTGTGACTTTTTCGCCTTTGCTGTTTTTATAGGATTCGTTAGTGGCAAGTGAGGCTTTGGCCAGTTTGTATCCGCCATCGGTCTCTTTGAGTTCGGGATCGTTTCCCAGGTTACCGATGAGAGTAACCTTATTGCGAAGTGCATTCATGTTTTTTTTTGATTTTAATTGAAAAATGATTTTAATTTGAAAAATGATTTGGTGCTTTTGCCAGTTTTAAAGCGCTTTCTGACCACGCAAAAAAACTGAACCCTTTTGAATTAGTCAAAAAAAAGGGGCAACTTAAACGTTTAATTTTTCATTTTCACTAAAACCGCTTTTCATGAAAACAGTATGTTGCCAATGCGGCAAAAAATTAATCGGTCGAACAGACAAGAAATTCTGTGATGCTGATTGTAAAAACTCATTTCATAACGATTACCGTAAGAAAAGATCACCATCCATGACCAGGGAACCCCAATTGCCAGCATACGGCAAACATGGCTTTGAAAACAAGAAAACAAAAAGCAATAGGTGCGACCAGATGTCGTAATTTAGCGGCATGAACATCCTTGCTGGCGAATCACTAGGTAAATCCTATTCTGAGAAATCACTATTCGAAGGAATCAGCATCTCCCTTCAAAAGAACCAGAAATCAGCGTTGATTGCAGCAAATGGATTTGGAAAATCCACACTACTGAAAATCATAGCTGGCAAGGAAACCCCTGATCGAGGTAAAGTCAGTATCAGGAACTCGGTTACCATGGGTTATTTGGAACAGGAGCCCGCATTGGACCCGAATGCGGGTATAATGGATGTCATATTCGACTCCACATCTCCTGTTTTGGAAGCATTGGGAAGGTATGAAACGCTTGTAGGTCTAGGCGATTCAGCTGATAAAAATGAACTGCAATCCACCATTGACCTGATTGATTCACTAGGAGCATGGGACCATGAATCCAAAGCAAGGGAAATACTATCCAAGTTAGGTATTCATGAACTGGATAGGACGATTGGTACATTGTCGGGCGGACAAAAAAAGCGAGTGGCCTTGGCCAGATTGCTAGTCGAGGAACCCGACCTTTTGTTGCTGGATGAACCAACCAACCATTTGGACCTGGACATGATTGAGTGGCTTGAGAGTTATCTTAAAAGACTCAATAAAACCATTTTGCTTATTTCCCATGACAGGTACTTCATTGAGGGCGTGTGCGACACCATCCTTGAATTAACGGCTAACAAGATCCATTCCTACCAAGGCAACTATGCCTATTATCTGGAAAAAAAGGAGGAGCGTGAGTTCCGAGAGGGTAGGGAGATCGATAAGGCAAACAACCTGCTACGAACCGAATTAGAATGGATGCGTAGACAACCCAAAGCAAGAGGAACCAAGCAGAAAGCCAGAATTGATAGTTTCTACGATCTGGAAAAGAAAGCCAACTCCGGAAAGGTGGAGGACAAAATGCAAATCACCATGCAGATGTCGAGGATGGGAAGCAAAATTCTCGAATTCGAAAACATCTGCAAGGCAATGGGCGGTAAAACACTGATCCAAGACCTGAGCCATGTATTCAAACGAGGTGAAAAAATAGGAATTGTGGGAAAAAACGGATCCGGCAAATCCACTTTGTTAAACATGGTAATGGGATTGGTAAAGCCGGATGCAGGTCGGATACGTTCTGGTGAAACCATAAAGTTTGGCTATTTTTCCCAAGACGGTTTGGAGCTCCCGCAGGATAAACGTGTAGTTGAAGTGGCGCGTGACATAGCCGAATACGTTGAAACAGGAGATGGAAATTACATGAACGTCACCAAGTTTCTCGAATATTTCCGATTTACTCCATCAACACAACACACCTATGTCTCCAAACTTAGCGGAGGAGAACGTAGGCGACTGCAATTATTGACTGTTTTACTTCAAAGTCCGAACTTCCTGATTTTAGATGAGCCCACCAACGATTTGGATATCGTAACACTGAACCTTTTGGAAGAGTTCCTGGTTGGTTATGAAGGATGTTTATTGTTGGTCACCCACGACCGTTATTTCATGGATAAGCTGGTTGACCACGTTTTTGTTTTAACTGATGGAGGAAAGGTGCTAGATATCCATGGAAACTACTCAGCTTACCGCGATGCTGCATCGGCTTTTGAAAAAAAGCCTGTTACCACGATTGAGTCTGCTGAGCCATCTAAAGATAACAGAGCCAAGTCCCGCAAGGAAAAGCGCTCCTATAAGGAACAACAGGAATACGAACGATTAGAGAAGGAGATTCTTGAGTTGGAATCTGAAAAATCGGTACTGGAGAATAAAATGGCTGATCCAGGTTCCAATGCTGATGATATCTCAAAGGCATCTTTACGATATGGCGTGGTTAACGATTTGATCGATGAGAAAACCATGCGTTGGATGGAGCTCGAAGAAAAAAACGGTTAATCAGCTGACCAAGTTGTCAAGAATGATTTTATTGAGTCTTGGAGCCCATGATTCCTGGTAGTTTTTCGTTCCAAAACGGGTGACATTCCTAGCCCAATGCATGACATTGGAAAGCAGGATTTCATCGGCATTAACCAGATCAGCTTTGGTAAGCGGTTGTTCCCGAAGTTCAATTCCATTCCTGTTCATGACTCCAATAAGCTGACGTCGCATAACTCCATCAATACAACCCTCCGACAATGGAGGAGTTTGAAATACACCGTCCTTCACTATGAACAGGTTTGAAGTGTGGGATTCCACAACACGGCCATCCGGATTCAAAATGATGGACTCATGAGCACCGTTCATTCTTGCGTGAATACCTGCCATTACATAAAGTAAGCTCGATGTTGTTTTGATCCTTGATAACAAGGAGTTTTCCTTGCGTATGTCGGTGAACAATATTGCAATCAATTCATCTGAGTCATTTTTAGACTCGGGCTCAGTTGAATGATCCTTGATGGTCAAATACCATGAGGAAGAAAGTTCGTCGGGGGTATACAGCCCGCCAGAATGCCTGAAAATCGTTATTCGCATTCGGGCGTTACTCACCTTTTCAGTGGCGATAATTTCCGATATAGTATGGCTGATCATGCTTCCAAAATCATCGGTTGGATGTTCCAACATCAATCGATCCATCCCGAATTGAAGACGCTCCAAATGGTCTCTCCAGAACAGGGGCTTACCATCATGGATCCTGATGGTTTCAAAAACGCCATCACCGAAAAGGAAGGAGCGGTTCTCGCCATTTAAAAATGTCGAACCCGGTTGGATCCTGTTTCCATTGAAGTACTCCATTATTCGCTCCATGGCAATTGTTTGATTACGTCAATGAAATTTGAATTGGTTGGAACCAAAACGGCTTCGACTCCCGCTGCAGTGGCGGCATTCACATCACGCTCCATATCACCAATCATGATGGATGCCGATGGATCGATTCCAAATCGCGCCACAGCTTTTTCAATCAGCAATGAACCGGGCTTCCTGCATAGGCATTGGCCATGAACTGGGTGATGAGGACAATAATAGATCTCCAATAGGGATATCCCATGATGTTCAAGTAATGTTTTCAAATGATCATGCAAACGATTCACGTCATCATGATCATACAGCTTCTTGGCAATCCCCCCTTGGTTCGTTATGACAATGAAATCATAACCACGGGATGAAAGCTCCTTTAATCCATCAATCACGCCGGGAAGCAACTCAAAATCCTCTATCCGCCAGGTATATTCACCACGATCGCGGTTCAATACACCATCCCGGTCTAAAAACAAAACCCTGCCCATCCTAGAACTGTGTGAGTTTGTCAATGAAATGAAGTAATATTTTGGGTTTGAGTGCTACGGTAAAAACCACACCGAACACTGCGCCCCAGAAATGAGCATCATGGTTGATGTGGTCGTTTCCCTTTTTGTCCATGTAATAGGAATAGACCAAATAGGCCAGGCCGAATAAAATGCCTGGAACACCCAACAGTGGGTAAAGATATATTGGGCGTAAGGGTTCGAACAGGATTGCAGTGAAAAGGATGGCTGCAACGGCACCGGAGGCACCTAGGGCGTTATAACCAGGGTTGTGGAGGTGCTTCTTGTATGATGGTGTGATGGATATGACCACACCTCCCAAATACAGTAGCAAATAGTAAAACACGGCCTTGTCCTCGAATTCAGAAGCATAGTTTTGTTCCACGGCTTGTCCAAAGCTGTATAGCACCAGCATGTTGATACCTAAATGCAACCAATCGGCATGGATGAAACCGCATGTGAAAAACCGCCACCATTCCCTACGGACATTGATCATATAGGGGTTGAATATCAACCTGCCCATTAGCTCCCGGCTGTAAAACGCGGCAATTGAAATCAGTACGGTAATGGCTAATATGTAAAGCGTCATGAAGTCAAATATAAGGTCAATGATATAACAAAAACAAAAAAGGCCGCTGGATATTTTGAACCAACGGCCTTTTCAATAGCTTAAACTAAATTACATTTTGGCTATGCGTTTTGTGGCATTGATCGAATCTCCGGAAACGCGTATCGTGTAGGTTCCGGATGCTAATGATGTAACGTCAATGATATGGGAATTGATACCAGTGGTGATGTCAACAACATTACTGTAAACAATCTTACCGGTAACATCAATCAACTCGATGCTTGATTTTTCAGTAAGGGATGAAACCATGTCAACAGTAAGGTAACCATTGTTGAAATACGTGTTAAGTGATAGTTGTGAACCGATTTCAGCTACACTTGTGCCACTGCAATTCGGGTCACCAGCTGCATAAAGCGTAACCATTACAGATGTACCGGTGTAGGTGCATCCTGGATCAAGTGTCAATGCTGTTACATTACCCGTTCCACTTGCATTACCATATACCACAGGAGTGAAATAATATACACCAGCCTGGAAAATAGCTCCATTGTTGATGAGTGTGGTGTTAATCGTTGCAGGGGCAGGGTAATTCACACCTGAACCACCGACTACTCCGGGGGTACCAAGTGGATTGGGGTTACCGGAGATGTCAGTTGTGGAAACAATGATGCTGAATCCGTAGGTGGTTCCTTGGTTCGGAGGAACGGCACCAGAAGTAGAGAAGAACAAAGTATCGCCAAAGCATATGGTCAAATCAGGAGCGGAGCCAACACCAGACTGAATCACTGGGTCACCACAGTTGATTTGGGCCAATTGTTGGTATTTGTAAATGCCATCGGTGCTTGGAGAGGTGGTAAATCCACCAGCCCACATCGTGTTGATGTCGTGAACACCCAAAGCGGTGCGTTGTGTTCCAATCTCGATATCGGTCCAGTTCTGCCCACCATCATCTGAGAAGGTGGATCCGGTAGTGTAGGTGGTATTCGCACCAGTTGATACCAGGCGCGAAGCTGTTCCAGGAACATGCTTGATATCGTTTCCGAGCATGTTTCCAACAGGAGTGAATGCAGTCCAGGTATTTCCACCATCGATTGTCTTACGAACCGTTTGAGCACCGGTAGCGCCATTGAACAAACGCGCCAAACCCTCATTGCTGTTCCAAAAAACAATGTCGATTGCGTTGTTAGCTGGAACAGTAATACCTGTGTTGGAAACCGTCCAGTTCAAACCACGGTCAACAGACCTGAAAACTCGTCCCTTGTTGGTGTCGAACCATACGGTATCACCTTGAACTTCATAATGGTCAACAATTCCGTATTCGCCTGAAGTGGGAGCAGGAATGTTGGCTCCAGGAACCAAAGTCCAAGTGGTTCCACCGTTAGTGGTTGTGTAAATTTCATATTCGCCACCAACAGGATCGCCCATTGCAAATCCTTGGTTGGCATCCCAGAAGTGAACCACATTGGGGAATGATACTCCGGCAGTACTGTAAATTTGTCCAGCACCTTGCTGATTCCATGTTACTCCACCATCTGTAGTCTTCCAGATGCCTCCGCCAGATCCGGCAGTGGCATTGTACATAACAGCCCATGCAACCTGGTCATTTAATCCAAATATTTGCGACCATGCATGTCCAGCTGGTGCAGGAATGGACCCAGGAATCCATGTCGATCCCCCGTCAATCGTAACCGAATAGTCGCGATAGTTTTGATTTGTTCCAGCTCCGTCATAGGAGGAGATCCATACCACGTTGTTATCAACCACGCTGATGTTGAATACACCTGTGGAGGTGTTGGGAAACCCGGTTGCTTGCGAGATCCATGTACCTTGAGCCAATGCGGGAACCACACCGGCAGCTAGGCAGAATAATGAACTGAGTAATAATTTTTTCATGTATCGATTAAGGTTTAAGGTGTTTGTATGTCTTTGGTTTCAAAAATAGGATATAATCCTTGTATCATCAATCTTTTAAGGTTATTCATCAAATTGATTATCAATGCTTTTGTGTAAACACTTAACTTATCAAGAAAAAAAACTAAACGTTTAATTGATACCTGCACAGGAACATGGAAGAACCGTTGAGATAATTTTGTGAGCAAAACCTCCTTTTCAACTTTTCCTGAGGGCATTGAGTCAATTTCCATTAATAAAAGTATTAACACCCCTGATTATAGGGGTAGTGGCGGGGTTTGCATTGCAACTCGATGATATCGATGAATCATTCAAGATGGGTTTGCTAGTTTTTCAATTTCTGCTATGTATTGGATGCTTGCGATTCAATCGTATTACGAAACTACTACTACCCATCTTTTTTTTTCTGATGGGTTGTATGCAAGTAGCATTGCTTCAAAACTACAGGAAAGGCATTCCTGAAAAAAAACCAAACGATTCATTTTATGCCATCGGAACACAGACTGGATATGCCCAAAAAACAACTTTGGGCTGGAATGTGGTCATGCGTTTCAATGCCTATTTGGAAAATCAAAGATTCGTTCCAATTGAAGAAAAATGGATGATATCAGTTGTCGGAGACTCCATAAACGGAAACTTGTTTCAGCCTGGAAGAAGGTTTTTTATCAAGTTGCAAGTAAAGGAACCAATGGGTGCAAAATTCCCTGATGGCTTTTCCTGGAAAGATCACCTGATGAAATCAGGCATAAATCAATTAGGGAAAAGTCATCTAAACAACATCCATCTGATGTCTGAGTCAAACTTTTTCTGGAAAGCGGCACATCAAACCAGAAATCATTTTTCAAAGTTATTATCCGAACAGATTACAGACACCGTTTCACTCGGCGTTGCAGGTGCGTTGCTGCTTGGTAACGAAGAATGGCTATCAGGTGAAACTGAATTGTCCTTTGCAAATGCAGGGGTGCTGCATGTATTATGCGTTTCAGGAATGCATGTTGTTCTGGTTTACAGCATGTTGATAAGGATATTGTCGCCATTTATTAAAAAGAAATCGAGACTGCGCAATCTAATCTTCCCATTGCTAATCATGATAGTCTGGATGTATGCAATTGTTTCCGGCTTTGGTTCTTCAGTAATCAGGGCTGCTGCAATGGCAACATTTATGTTAATGGCAAATTGGGTTGATCGGAAAGTAAATGTTTGGAATTTAATGTGTGCATCGTTGATCTTAATACTGCTATTTGACCCATTCCTCATCAAACAAATCGGATTTCAACTTTCATTCCTTGCGGTTTGTGGAATCTTGCTTATCAGTCCTTTTATTCAAAACATCGCCATACCAGCAAACCGATTTATAAAATGGATAATGGAATTGGCAGCGGTAACCATATCTGCACAAATTGCAACATTTCCTATAAGCTTGTATTTGTTCGGACAATTTCCAAACTGGTTTTTACTTGCCAATATGGTTGTTGTTCCGTTGTCGACACTTGTCATGTACATAGGACTAGGCATGATGGCATTTTGTTGGATACCATTTTTTGGAAAATTCATCTCTATCGTTTTCGAGTTTTCAGTTTGGTTACTTAGGGAATCCGTGAACCTATTTGGGTCATTCCCGTATGCAGTTAGCTCCAATGTCCATTTCACAAGTATCATGTGCTTCAGCACTTATATGCTGATTCTGGCACTGATCATCGTTAACCTTAAAGGAAACTTCAGGAATTGGTCACTGCTGCTTTTTACATCCAATTTATTAATCCTTACATTCATCATGAGTTCAATCCAAGTGAAAAATCGTGATGAAACATTTTTAACCATTATCGATAAAAGCTTTGTGATTGTGACCACTGAAAATGGAAAATCAGAAATCACAATTTTAGCACGAGGCATACCACAGAAAACATCAAGTCTTGGCTCACAAATCGCGACTCGATTAGGCACCCGAACGTCTATTAGTTGTTTAACCGAAGACTCCGACCTGATTCATGTGTCAAAGCATGACTTGATGGTGATAAACCGTTGGGGTAGGAGGCAGCTGATTGATCAGCACAGCAACAAGATTGCTGAAAAAGTTAAAATTCTTGTAATTGGTGATTCAACCTTTGGATTTTCAGAAAAAACCTTGGATCATTTTCCTAACTTGAAAACCATCATTGTAAAAAACCATAGAATCCAAGAAAAGATCGAAGCAATGGTTCACAAACGGAGATTGCCATTAAAATTGATCAATCTGACCAACAGTGGACATTACGTTCTTGTTTCAAATTGATGTCAATGGAAATGATTCCTTGAGTCTGACACCCTTTTCAGTTTTTTCGACAGTACAACATTGGTTTACGGGGTCATGTTCAAGAAACAGCACATATTCATTGGCTGCAGCCTCCTCCATGAATGTGGCCTTTTCATCCAAGGTAAGCAGCGGTCGGGTATCGTATGCCATGACATAAGGAACCGGGATATGTCCAACCGTTGGAAGAAGATCGGCCATATAAACTATTGTACGACCCTTGTATTGAATATGAGGGATCATCATCGCATCCGTATGCCCGTTGAAATACTTTACTTGAAATCCCGGAAAAATCTCGGTTTTATCGCTCGTGAATTTTAACTGTCCACTTTCCTGAATCGGCAGGATGTTTTCCTTTAAAAAGGATGCCTTTTCGCGAGCGTTCGGCTTCATAGCCCAATTCCAATGATTCTCATTGCTCCAGTAAACAGCGTTTGTAAAGGCCGGTTCAAATCCGTCGCCTAGCTTGTTGCGTTTTATACTGCCACCACAATGATCAAAATGTAAATGCGATAAAAAAACATCTGTGATATCATCAAA
>JBEAXM010000016.1:0-4519 GCA_041159805.1 Bacteroidota bacterium | reverse complement strand
ATACAATACCAGGGCGATGTGTTTTATGCAGGACAACCAACAAGCATCCAAAAAGAGATTACCGGATCAGGCAAACTGATTCCTTACTGATAACATGGCTCCCCTACTTCGACTGGTCATTAAACATCTGTCCTTTTGGCTGTTGTTTTTCGCAACATTCAGGTTGATTTCAATTTTATTGGGATGGAACAACCTCAGCCAAGGATCGATCATTGAGACCATGGGTGTTTTCTGGCATGGGATTCGACTCGACCTGTCTGCTGCAAGTTATTTGTTCGTAATCCCATTGTTGTGTATTCCCTTTTTAGGTGGAGCAACGCACCACGCGGCTAAAAAAGCCATACAATGGTATGAGCAGACCATGGTGGCTGTTTGCACTTTGTTGTTTGTAGCCGGTGTTGTGATATTCAAATTCTGGGGCACCTTGCTGAATGTCCGCGCGCTTGAATTTGCCATGTATCCCAAGGAGATGCTCGCCTCAGTGAGCAACTTACAAATACTGGTGATCATCGCAGCTGTGCTATCCATTTGGATATTGATGGAGAAAATACGGAAAAGGGTTTTTGCAAGTGCATTGGACAACATCACCACACGAACCTCTAAAAACGTGATTGGCTTCCTGATTTTATTGCCACTCACCATCACCGGTATCCGTGGGGGTTGGACCCTCATTCCGGTAAACGAGGCATCTGCCGCCTACTCATCCGACAACCGGCTCAACAGTATTGCACTGAATCCCCTTTGGTATCTGGGAAACAACATTTACCGTGCAGGAATCAGCGAGCGGAATCCATTTGCAACCATGGATACCCTGCAAGCAAAGCAACTTTCATTGGCGATGGTGCAGGACAATGGCGACCCCATCCGCGGCAGCGTAAACATTCCTCAAAACACAAACGTTGTTTTGATCCTGCTTGAAAGCTGGACCGCCGACATCATTGAGCCCTTGGGAGGAGAAGCAGGCACCACGCCTTTTTTCAGCTCCCTTAGCAAGGAGGGCCTGTTGTTCACTCGAACCTATTCGTCAGGATTCAGAACTGATCAAGGACTGACCTCGGTACTGAGTGGATTCCCGGCCATACCGGACAAATCCATCATAAAGTTTGTTGACAAAACAAACAAACTGCCTTCGTTAGGTCGGGCGTTTGCAGCCAAAGGATATGAGAACCGGTTCTATTATGGTGGAGAACTCGGATTTGCAAACATGAACAACTACCTGTTGCAGTCGGGATTTGAAAAACGTATCGATATCGATGATTTTGAAAAAAACCAACTGAACAGCAAGTGGGGTGCACACGACCAATTCGTTTTCAATCGCATGTTGAACGATTTGAATAAATCCCGTGAGCCATTTTTCAGTGTAATGCTGACCCTATCCACCCACGAGCCATTCGAATCGCCAATACCTACCCCTTTCGGTGCAGTTGGTGAATCAAACAAATTCAAAGGTTCGGCATGGTACACCGACCAATGCTTGAAGGAGTTTTTCAATCAAGCTGCAAAGCAACCCTGGTATGAAAACACCCTCTTCGTTCTGGTTGCCGACCACGGGCATCGTTTACCGTTGAACCGGGATTATCTGGACCCGGCCTGCAGAAGGATTCCCGTTCTGTTTTATGGCCCCATGTTGGCCGATAGCTTGCGAGGAATAAAACTTGATCGGGTATCCTCACAGCATGACTTGCCAGCGACGATGATGCACATGATGGGATGGGATGCAGAATCATTTCAATTCAGTCGGAATATGTTCGGTGATCCGGCAAAGGGTTTCGCATACCTGAACCAGGACCAAGCCATAACCTGGCTGACTGCCTTTGACACAACACAGATTCCCCTGGCCAGCATCAAAAGCGTTGGTCAGAAAAATCGCGAAAACGAGGCGAAGGCCTACCTACAGCACCTGTATCAAACCTTTTTGGGGCTCTAAAAGGTGGCGGATTCCGTACCTTTGCGCCCGAAATGCTGGTTCTCAACAACATCACCTTTGAATTTGGCTCGCGTGCTTTGTATCGCGAGACCAGTTGGCACATCAAGCCCAATGAGAAAATTGGATTGATTGGAGCCAATGGTACGGGGAAATCGACTTTGCTTCGCATCATCAATGGTGAATACCAGCTATCTGCTGGTGAGATCACATCCCGAAAAGACCTATCGATCGGATTCCTGAACCAGGATCTGTTATCCTACGAATCAAAAAATCCGATCATCCAGGTAGCCATGGAGGCGTTCGAAGAACAAAATCGCCTGAGTGCTGAAATTGATGTTTTACTCAAAAAGCTGGAAACCGACTACTCCGAGTCCATCATCAACCGTTTAACGGATGCGCAAACGCGTTTTGAAGCGCTTGATGGTTACCAGATTCGATCCAAGGCGGAGGAGGTACTGGAGGGTTTAGGTTTTTCGACTGAGGATTTGGAGCGACCTTTGAGCGAATTTTCGGGTGGATGGCGAATGCGGGTCATGTTGGCCAAGATATTATTGGCCCAGCCGCATCTGTTATTGCTTGACGAACCTACCAACCACCTGGACCTTCCGTCTATTGAGTGGATGGAGGAATACCTCGATAACTACCAGGGAACGGTGGTCATTGTATCGCACGACAGGTTCTTCCTCGACCGTGTGGTAGACAAAATCGCCGAGGTTTCCAACGAAAAAATCAACCTCTATCCTGGCAATTACAGTGATTACATGGAGGCCAAGGCACTCGCTGAAGAGATTCAGCGAAACCAGTTCAAGAACCAAGAGAAGTTCCTGAAGCAGCAAGAACGGTTTATTGAACGATTCCGGGCAAAGGCATCAAAAGCGAAAGCTGTGCAGTCGCGCATCAAGGCGCTGGAGCGTGTAGAACGCATCAACGATGTTGACGACCCTGCGGCTACCATCAATGTGAATTTCAATTTCAACACGCAACCGGGAAAAATCATTGCCGAGCTTGATATCGCATCAAAAAAATACCGGGAGCTGAGCATATTCAACCAGACGAAAGCCACCATCACCAGGGGCGACAAGATTGCTTTCATAGGAGCCAACGGAAAAGGAAAATCCACGCTACTGCGTATGATTGACGGATCGGAGCCCTTTGAAGGCAAAAATGAAGAAGGATCCAATGTGGTAAGGGCTTTTTACGCCCAACACCAGCTCGAAAGCTTGAACATTGAGAACAGCCTGTTGCGCGAATTGCAGGTTTGTGCACCCGACCAAACCGACACGGTGCTCCGAACCCTCCTGGGTGCTTTTTTGTTCAAGGGTGATGATGTGTTCAAGAAGATAAAAGTGCTATCTGGAGGAGAGAAATCAAGGGTTGCCCTTGCCAAAACGATCCTGACCAAGGCCAATTTCATGTTGCTGGATGAACCCACGAACCACCTCGATATGCAGTCGGTGAATGTACTCATTCAAGTTTTGAATAAATTCAAGGGATCCTATGTGGTGGTGTCGCACGATCGCTTTTTCCTTGCGGAGATTGCCAACAAGATCTGGTTCATTGAAGATCATAAGCTCAAGGAATACCCCGGAACCTATGCGGAATACGAGGAGTGGATGGAACGGAGGCGCTTGAATGGAGAGCTGCCCTCGGCAACCAAGCAGGATAAGAAATTACAATCCCAACCCGTTGAAGTGCCCAAGGAATCAGGCACAATTGTTGGAGATGTAAAGTCGAAGCAGAAGGAAATAAAGAAGCTTTCCGAAACCGTCAAAAAACTCGAATCAGAACTGGATCAATTGAAATCGAAAAAGTCGGGAATCGAAAATGAAATGGCCCTGCCCGAAGTATTCAGCAATGCCGACAAGATCCAATCATTGAACCTTTCATTGAACGAACTCAATCAAAACATCCAAGAGCTGCAATTGAGATGGGAGACCGCCTTTGCAGAGCTGATTGAAGCTGAATCATAATCACATGACCAGGTCCGTTCTTGTTTTTTTGTTTTGTCTGATGACGGGTTACGCAATTGGACAGGACCAGGATTATTACACAGATAGCTACAGAAGATTCGAAGATTACGTTTACTCCCCTAACATCAAAAGCGTATCGCTGGAGCAGGAGGGCTTGCGATTGTCGGAGCCGATTCTGCAATTAGGCACAGATGAGAAATTGGTTTTACGGTTCGACGATTTGGAGGCCGATAACAAATACTACTCTTACACCATCATTCATTGCAATGCCGATTGGACCCCCTCCAACATACTTCAATCCGATTACATAGGAGGTTTTCCCGAGGATCGCATCGCTGATTACAAGGCATCATTCAACACCATACAAACCTATACCAACTACCGCCTAGTCATCCCCGGAAGGGAGGTTCGTCCTATCATTTCCGGCAATTACCTGCTTGTGGTTTACCCAGAAGGCGAACCGGAAAAACCAACCATAACGCGCCGCTTCATGGTGGTTGAGCCACGAACCATCATTGATGCACAAGTGCATCGAGCCACCACGGTTGAATTCAGGGACTCCAGGCAAGAGATTGATTTTTCTGTGACCTACCAGGGCATACAGGTGACCAATCCTTTTGAA
>JBEAXM010000006.1:0-3621 GCA_041159805.1 Bacteroidota bacterium | reverse complement strand
ATCCATATTGACCTGGTCGGCTTGGAACTCAACCACTCCATTGCCCTTGCGATCCACTTTGACTCCCAGGGAAGCCAACAGGTCTATCAGCTTATTCACATCCCTGATGTCGGGTACGTTGTTTAGGGTTACCTTTTCGGGAGTGAGCAATACGGCAGAAATGATTTGCAAGGCCTCATTCTTGGCTCCTTGCGGCACGATGTCGCCTTTTAGCTTTACTCCTCCTATGACCTCAAAACTGTTCGCCATGGTCCGTGTAGGTTATTTTCTGAAATTCTTTCCGTTGTTTTTGTTTCGAGAGCGTTTGCCTTGCTTCTTATGGTTCACCTGCTTGATGGATGGAAGCTCGGAAGCATGTTGCAATCGGGCATCCTCCTTGACCACCAACCTGCCGTTGCTCAGCGAACGGATATTCTCGAAAATCACCTCATCGGTGACGGTGTCCTTGTTCCAGTTCACATAAAGCATCTTCATGAAATTGGCCAGACTGATGATGCGCTGATCCTTGGTTGGGCCCTCTTCCATAGAGGCAACCTGGTCAATTGCATCCTCCACAATTCTACCATAATGACGAAACCGCATCTCCTTGCCGGGATAGGAAACCGGTTTGGGTTTTAGCTTGTACGTACTTGGATCGGGCTTGGGGTAAGGAGCGTCAACATCCAGCTTGAAGTCGGATATGAAAAAAAGATGATCCCACAGCTTATGTTTGAAGTCGGTGAGCTCCCTCAGTTGGGGATTCAGCTGACCCATTACGTTCACAATCGTTCGAGCCAGCTTGCTGCGCTCCTCGCGGTCTTCAACACCCATGGCATATTGAACCATTTTCTGGATGTTACGACCGTATTCAGGCATCAACAAATGCTCTCTGGAGGAATTATATTCCATATCTTGATAATTGAAAATCAATACGCGAAGTTACGGCAAAATCACTTAAGGATCCGCAGCTTTGCAAACTTCAACAACAGCTGTTTATTGCCGTGTGCCGGGAAGTGAACGGTAGCCCTGGAATCGGGATAAACACCTTCCAAACGCACCACCTTGCCCGTGCCGAACTTCTGATGCTCGACCTCCATGCCCTCTTGGATGGTGGCACAGTCATCGGCCTCAAACGGAGCGCTCGTTTGCACGGCACCGCCGGAGGGCTTTGTGGTGGAACCAAGCTTTTTGAAACCCTCTGGCCTGGACTTATACGCGGGCGGTGTTGATTCCTTGACGTTGTTGCCACGGTTACCAAAACCACTCCAATTACTTTTGGGATTGAACATGGATGGCCGCGCAACCGCTGTGGTTTGATCGTTCACATACTTGGGGTCGATCTCATCGATGAAACGACTGGGCTCACACGAAATCAAATTCCCCCAGCGATAGCGTGTGGATGCATAGGATAAGGTCAGTTTACGTTCGGCTCGTGTAATGGCTACATAAAACAGTCTGCGCTCCTCTTCCAGCTCCTCTCGCGACTGCAAAGCCATTTGAGACGGGAAAAGATTCTCCTCCATTCCAACAACGAACACGCATGGAAACTCCAGCCCCTTGGCCGCATGTATCGTCATCAGGGATACGGTATCCTCGTTCTTTTCATCGGTTTCACCATCTGTGACCAAAGCAATGTCTTGCAGGAATACGTCGAGCGTGCGTAGTTCAGGCGATTGCTCCAATTCGGAGGAAGGGGCAGGCAATGCAGTCACACCCTTGTCGGTGAACTCCTTGATACCATTCAAAAGCTCCTGCAGGTTTTCGTAGTGGGATACGCCCTCGGGCGATTTGTCAGCATACAGCTCCCTGAGCAGTCCGGAAGAAGTTGCGATTTGACTGGCCAGGTCGAATGCATTGTGGGTTTTGAGCATCACCTGGAAACTGTTGATCATTACAACGAAGTCGGCGATGCGCGCACGGGTGGCGGCACTGATTCCGGTCTCCACCTCATTGATGCGCTCCAAAATCTTCCACAAACTGGTGTTCTCGCGCTGGGCGGCAACAATCACTTTTTCAACCGATGTTTTTCCAATTTCTCGCTTCGGGTAATTGATGACACGCTTCAAGGCCTCCTCGTCGTCCGGGTTCACCGTTAAACGGAAATAAGCCAGCAAATCCTTGATCTCCTTGCGTGCGTAGAACGATATTCCACCGTAGATCCGGTAAGGGATTCCCTTTCGCCTCAAGGCCTCTTCCATGGAACGCGACTGCGCATTGGTGCGGTAAAGGATGGCGAAATCCTGGTTGGTCAAACGCATGTTGGCCTTGTCCTCAATGATGGTGTTGGCCACCAGATTCCCCTCTTCGTTGTCGCTCAATGCTTTCATCAAGCGAACCAGCTCCCCCTCCTGGTTATCGGTCCAAACGGACTTCTTCAACTGGTTCCGGTTGTTGGCAATGACACAGTTTGCGGCCTCCACAATGGTCTTGGTGGATCGGTAATTCTGCTCCAGCTTGAAGGTCTTCAATTCCGGATAGTCAGATTCAAAACTCAGGATATTCTGAATGTTCGCCCCTCGGAAAGCATAGATGCTTTGCGCATCATCACCAACAACGCAGATGTTCTCGTTCAACGCAGCAAGCTTTTTGACAATCATGTACTGCGCGTAATTGGTGTCCTGGAACTCATCCACCAGGATAAATTTGAACTTGTGCTGGTACTTGTGCAACAAATCGGGAAAGTCGCGCAGCAACACGAACGTGTTGTACAGCAAATCATCGAAATCCATTGCGCCCGATGTGAAACAGCGCTTCTGGTAAATCTCGAACAACGTTCCAATCATGGGTTTCCCGGCATGACGGTCATCGTTCATCAGCTCGGTGTTGTCTTGGTAATCCTGCCAGTTGAACAGATTGTTTTTTGCTGATGATATGCGGTTGTAAACCAGCCCGGGCTTATAAATCTTCTCATCAAGTCCCTGCTCCTTCACAATCTCCTTGATCAGGTTCTTGGCATCATCGGTATCATAAATGGTAAAGGACGAGGGATATCCGATGCGGGGCGCCTCCACGCGTAAAAGCTTGGCAAACACCGAGTGAAACGTCCCCATCCACAGGTTACGTGCCTCGTCGCCCGATGCCTGGGAAATACGCTTCTTCATCTCCCTGGCGGCCTTGTTGGTAAACGTGAGGGCGAGGATGTTGAACGGATCGGCTCCCTGGTACATCATGTGGATGATGCGATGCACCAACACCCTGGTTTTACCGGATCCTGCGCCCGCAATGATCATTACGGGACCTTCGACGCACAGGACGGCGTCGAGCTGGGATTGGTTAAGCCCCGACAAATGATTGGGTTCCATATATTGCTGGGAAATGGATAGGGTTCTCAAAAATAACCGATTGTTTCGGGAGAATCAGGTTGTTTTCCTAATATTTTATCCACGAAAACAACAAGAATATGCCCGTTCAAAAAAAATCATAACTTAAAGGGGCTAAATGCCACTCAAACTCGACCATCCGTTAAATTTGTGTTGACATGATACAATACCACGACTTACTTCGCCATGTGCTCGATACCGGTGTCGACAAGAAAGATCGTACCGGAACTGGTACCCGAAGCGTTTTCGGATACCAGATGCGATTCAACTTGCAGGATGGATTCCCATTGCTGACCACCAAGAAGGTGCACATGAAATCCAT
>JBEAXM010000283.1:0-8474 GCA_041159805.1 Bacteroidota bacterium | reverse complement strand
TCGGATGAGAAAATCAAGGAGCTTGCTGCCAAATTCAAGGATGCTAGGAATTTTCTGTACTTAGGTCGTGGCTATGGCTTCCCGGTTGCTTTAGAGGGAGCACTCAAGCTAAAGGAGATTTCATACATACATGCCGAAGGATACCCGGCTGCTGAGATGAAGCATGGTCCCATCGCACTTATTGACGAGGAGATGCCAGTGGTTGTAATCGCCACCAAGAACAGTTCCTACGAAAAGGTTGTGAGCAACATCCAAGAGGTGAAAGCCCGCAAGGGTGTCATCATTGCCGTTGTAACGGAGGGTGACGAGGAAGTCAAGAGGATTGCAGACCATGTCATAGAGATTCCTGAAACGGATGAGTTGCTGATTCCGTTGGTGTCTGTAATACCGCTTCAATTGTTATCCTACCACATAGCGGTTATGCGTGGTTGTAATGTCGACCAGCCAAGGAACCTTGCCAAGTCGGTCACGGTCGAGTAGGAGGGGCAAGTGTTTTTGCACCAACTTTTCTCCGCATTCATAATTCAATGATTTTTCAATAAAAAATCGAAATGAAAAAAATTGCCGACGCATTTAAAACTTTGGCGATTCTTTTACTGCTTACGTATTTCTCGTCTTTTTCGGCATCGGCGGATATTGTTGTTGATTTCACTCCTTACAACTGTTCCTCACCATCCTATGACACCACGGTACAAATCCAAGTAAATGAAAGACTGGTGATCATCAACAGAGCCCCTGGGCCCGGATCCATTCAATACATAAGGGAGCTAAACGGCTTGATGCTGGATACGGTCAGCGGCTCTTACGGCGACACCTTATGGAATGAGCTTGTTTCCAATACGGACACCCTGGTATCTATCAGGGTGTTGGCAATGCCGGGTATGTGTTACGGACAGAGGTATCATATTCAAGAACCTTCAGGCGATTCTGAAATTACAGACCCGTTTCATGGGATTATAATTTACGGACATACTTTGATCATCGATGGAGCTGACAGAGCTACCGGGATGGCTATTTTTGATTTGTCTGGCAAAAAAGTGTTTTCCTTGGAAATGCAATCTCATTCATATGCTGGTCATGAGCTTCCTCGAAATATGCATGGGGTGTTTATGCTTGTTTTGTACATGGATGGCAGGACCTATGACAGGAAAATCATCCTTCCATAGGTTTATAATGAGGTTTTTGTTTTCAGCATTCGCGGACGGTTTCCATAGCTTAAGGCTAAATGCTCTTGAGTCCGTCCCACCCTTGTGCCTTTAGAGAAGTTTCATGGCCGCTTTTGTCAATCAGGGCCAATCCGGATGATTCCTCTGTGACATGTCCAATCACATGTATGCCGTTTATCGACTTTATTTTCTCGAAGTCATTCTGTTTGATGGTGAACAGTAACTCATAATCCTCTCCGCCATTCATGGCCGCCAATAACGGGTTCAAATTCATTTCTTCGGCGTGGCGCGCAGTCTCTACGTCTATCGGAATTTTCTCCTCGTAGATCCTGCAACCCGTCCTCGATGCATTTGAAATGTGGAAAAGCTCTGAGGCGAGGCCATCACTGATGTCAATCATGGAGGTGGGGATGATTCCTGCATCCTCCAAGGCATCGATGACATTTTTTCTTGCCTCCGGCTTCAACTGTCTTTCCAGAATGTAATCAGCTCCCGTAAGGTCTGGTTGCACCTGGGGGTTCTCGAGAAAAACACGCTTTTCCCTGGAAAGGACTTGTAAACCCATATAGGCCGCACCCAAGTCGCCACTAACGCATATCAGGTCATTAACAGCGGCTCCATTGCGATAACTTATGCGGTCAGGAGAAACACTTCCTATTGCAGTAATTCCAATGACGAGTCCGGATTTTGAGGAGGATGTATCACCACCTACGATATCAACTCCATGTTTTTCACATGCCATGAGTATTCCCGAGTACAGCTCTTCAACTGCCTCCAATGAAATCCTGTTGGAAAGGCCTAATGATATCACGATTTGCGAGGGTCTTCCGTTCATTGCGTAGATATCACTAAGATTCACCATGGCAGCTTTGTAGCCGAGATGTTTGAGGGGGCAATAGGATAAATCGAAATGCACCCCTTCCATAAGCAAATCCGTGGTGATGAGCTGCAGTCCGTTTGCTCCTACGGTTACAGCGCAATCGTCGCCTATTCCCTTGATGGTTGTAGCGTGGCTTGTTTTTATACTTGCTGCCAAGTGGTTGATGAGACCGAATTCTCCAAGGGATGAGAGCTCGGTTCGCTGATTGGGATTTTCAAACATCTTTTTTGATTGTGTTTACAAAGTTAATGAGCCAGGGTGTTTGTAAATTTGATTGATGGAGGATTATTATGCCTTGCTGGGAGTTGCTCCTGATGCCGATCCACAAGCGATTCGTAGCGCATGGTTGGCAAAAGCCCATAGATTTCACCCAGACCACAATCCGGGCGACTTGGAAAGCCATGATCATTTTATTGCGGTTCGTCATGCATACAAAGTCTTATCAGACCCATCTTCCAGGTCGGCCTATGATCGATTTAAAACAGAGGATTCTAGTTCTAGGGATGACCATGGTATCCAAGCCCATTTGGATACCAATGAAACCCCGATTTTCAATGAGTTGAGAATTGTATTCATCTACACTGGCAAGGGAAAATCATTTTCCAGGCCCTCTTTCAACCATTTTTTCTATAATTCCAAACCTTTTGTCAGTGTGCGAACCATCCATACGGGTGGTTCCAATTTACGCGAAACCACATTCACCTATCTGATAGCCCCGATGAAAACAGGGATTCTGGAAATTGAGCCCGCATCTGTAGTGATTGACGGGTTGAAATACACCACCCCTCCATTGAAAATCAAGGTTTATTCTACGACTTGCGCTTTTTCAAAAGATAGCCCTGCGGATTCCCTGCCTGTAAAATGTTCCTTGCATTTGCACCTACAGCCTTCCAAAGGTCGATTCCCTACAGGAGAGACTAAAAGGGTTCACACCGTTTTGGTGCCTAGAAGCAAGGTTGCCAGGCGATTTCATCGGTTGGCACGCGTCATGAAGGTGGTTTTCACCTTTTGGGGAGCCTTTTTGTTTTTTGATTATTTGGGATCTTCTTTTATTCTGGGCATGGTTGTTGGGAACCTTTTGGGAGGTCTGAATGTATATGTGATGTATCGCCTGGCCAAGGTCGCTCCAAGGCGAACTGGCGTAAAAAACCATTCAGGTGTTTCAGAATATTTGGATGTTGGTTATAAGCTTGGAACAGGCCCTGCATGGCCTTTGGATCGTGCAGGCATTTTGGATAGGTTGGTAAGTATGGTTTCATAAGCCGCTTTTGAAAAGCAAAAAGGATTAATTTAGCCCAATTCCTCTTTGTGCATTCAGTGTTAACCCCTATTTCAGTCATCACATGAAAAACATCTTGTTCCTGTCCCTGCTGGTTTTGGTATCGTGTTCCTCTTTGCGTAAAACTTCGGAAGAGACACTGGATTTCGATTCAACCCTCCTAGAGGACTCCTCGATAGTTGAGAATGAACCTGCCGAAGCGATTGCTTACCGTGGCTCGGATCCAATGATGCATGATTTGATTCATACACGACTCGAGGTTTCTTTTGATTGGACCAAGCGTGAGCTGATAGGAAATGCTCAAATCACATTAAAGCCGCATTTCTATCCTCAAAAGATGTTGTATTTGGATGCCAGGGGTATGGAAATCAAATCCGTCAATTTGATGCAAAGAAGCTCATCTCAGGAGTTGGGTTTCGAATATCGCAACGACTCCATTTGTATCACACTCGATCGGACGTACAACCCCAGAGATACATTCAAGGTTTCCATAGATTATATTTCCCGGCCCGAAGCGTTACCCAAAGGCGGTAGTGATGCCATTGCTTCCGACAAGGGTTTGTATTTCATCAATGCGGATGGCAGTGATCCCAAGAAGCCCAGGCAAATCTGGACGCAAGGCGAAACACAATCCAGCTCGGTATGGTTTCCCACAATAGACCGACCTAATCAAAAAACCACTCAAGAGCTTTACATCACCGTTGATACATCATTTGTGACTTTGAGTAATGGCAAACTCATCAGCTCTACCGTTAATTCCAAAACCGGGCTACGCACCGATTACTGGAGGCAAACCTTGCCGCACACCCCTTACCTGTTCATGATGGCCATTGGTAAATACGCTGTGGTAAAAGACACTTGGAAGGGTATTGAGGTTTCATATTATGTCGAGCCAGAGTATGCGAAACATGCAAGGGAGATTTTCAATCACACCCCAGAGATGCTTGAATTCTTTTCAAAAAAATTCGGAGTTGATTATCCTTGGGAAAAATACGCACAAGTTGTTGTGAGGGACTACGTATCCGGCGCAATGGAGAACACCACCGCAACAATTTTCGGTGAGTTTGTGCAAAAGGATGATCGCGGATTATATGATGCCTCCAATGATGACATTGTTGCGCATGAATTGTCACATCACTGGTTCGGGGATTTGGTGACCTGTGAGTCATGGTCGAACCTTCCATTGAATGAATCTTTCGCAACTTATAGCGAGTACCTATGGAATGAGTACAAGTATGGTAAGGATGAAGCTGATTGGACATTGAATTCGGATTTGAAGAGCTATTTGCAGGAGGCCCGCTCAAAGCAGGTGGATCTGATTCGTTTCGAATATGATGACAAGGAGGACATGTTCGATAGACATTCGTATCAGAAGGGGGCGCGAATACTGCACATGTTGCGTGATGCTGTGGGTGACGATGCTTTTTTTGCATCTCTAAAGCTTTATCTGGAGCAAAACCGTTTCGGTGCTGCCGAGGTGCATCATTTGAGGTTGGCTTTTGAGCAGGTCACAGGACAGGATATGAATTGGTTTTTCAATCAGTGGTTTTTGGATAAGGGCCACCCCGTTTTGGAAATAGATTATGATTATGATGCTGAAGCCGGAATACAGTTTGTTTCTGTTTCCCAAAAGCAAGACCTATCCAATACACCTTTATACCGACTACCCATCGATATCGATATTTATACATCCAAAGGTGTGGTAAGGCATTCTGTTGTTGTTGAAAATGCAAGCCAGGTTTTTGAATTCAAGTGCGATGAAAAGCCTGCGCTTGTGAATTTTGATGCGAAAAAGATTTTGCTGTGCACTAAAACGGATAACCACAGTGATGATGAGTTTGCATATATGTATCGTAACTCCCCCATGCTCATGGATCGCTTGGAATCCTTGTCAAGGTTGATGCGTGATGCCAAGTCGGGTAGCTTGGGTGGATCGATTGTGGCGGAGGCCTTAAATGACCCTCATTGGGGTATTCGTAGCATGGCATTGAAGAATAGTAAAAACATGGCTTCGACTCTTCGAGCCAAGATCCTGGATATGGCGACTAATGACCCACATCCTGGGGTTAGGAGTGATGCCATGGAGGTTCTGTCGGGAGTATATCCAAAGGACCCAGAGATTCTTGCCTTGGCGGATAAATCCATTAACGACAAATCCTATAAGGTGATGCAGACGGCTATGAATTATATCCTTGGCAACGATAAGCAGCGTGGGTTGGTCATGGTTAAGGGCATGGAAAAGGACCTCAATAGCAGTATTCAAGGAATGGTGTCCGGATTTTATGTGAAGCATGGAGGTGACGACCAGTTCGATTTCATGACCAATCATTTGGAGTCAGCCCAAGGCTTTGAAGCTTACTCAGCTGTTCAATCCTATGGAAAGTTCCTGATGAAATGCATGCCTTCTAATGTAGAGATTGGCATTGGAAAAGTTTCCAAACTGGCTTATACACATTCGCAGTGGTTTGTTCGCTTGGCCGCCTCACAGGTACTTGCAGAGGTTGCCAATAGTTATGGTAAATCAATCCCTGCCACTTCCTCGGAGTTTATAAACTATGAAAATGTAAAAAAGAAGGCACAGGAAGTGTTGGATGACGTTAAAGCGAAGGAAACAGATCCTAATCTGTTGCGTTTTTACAACACCAGGTGAAAACACAGGATACAATAACTTTCAGGGAGGTCCAAAAAATACCAATTTGGGTCTCTGTTATCGTATCATCACCAGTCGCCATAATCGGTATTGTTCAGCTGTTTTCAGATTGCATAGGAATTGAAACCTTCCTGTATACGGCTATTGTGTGCTTACTATTAGCCGTTTTCCTTTTGCTTTTCCGACTCGACACTGTTGTTTCCTCGCAACAATTTGCCTACCGATTGTATCCGCTACAATTGAAATTCCGACAGGTTTCCGTTTCGGATGTAAAGCAGATCAGGATTAGGCGGTACCGACCGATTGCCGAATATGGAGGTTGGGGTATCCGCTTTGGAAGATCCGGGTCTGCTGTCAACTTAAAGGGTGATACCGGAGTTCAAATCATTTTCAACAATGGCAAGAAATTGCTTGTCGGAACATCAAAGCCTGGACCACTAGAGGACGCACTCGCTGTGGCGGGATTCACTCTATCGCCTTGATTCGCTTTGCGGCTTTGTCCTTGTAAAGGCCTGCCCGTTGAACAATTTTTCTATAGGTTGCCAGTGCATTGTCTTTTTTACCAAGCTCTTCGAAACATAGGGCAGAATGATATTCGGCTATCTGAATGAATGAGCTACTTGTGTTTTGCGATATGGGCTCCAATATGTTCAGTGCCTCTTGGTATCGCTTTAAATTGAATAGACTCATTCCTTTGTGAAACAATGCGTTTTCGTCGTTAGGAAAATCCACCAATATTTTATCGAACCCGATGATGGCCTGAGTATAGTTGCCTTTTTTATACAGCGAAATCGGATCTTCCATTTTTAGCGAATAAGTGGAGTTGGTAACCGATTCGGATTTTGAGGTAAGGCGTTCTATGGATTCACCTTCGGATATGGATGGTATCGATTGGTCAGATGATTTTCTCTTTTTGGATTCGTCTTTTGCAGAGGATTTTGATGTCACTATGACCTTATCAAGCTCTGCACGGTTTGATGTGCCGTTATCCACAACTGCCTCTTCATTTTCAGCAGCACTAGTAAACGTAACACCTTGGTTGGATTCGGATTCATCCTTTAAAGCCACAGCGTTTGCCGAAGATTCCTCTTGTGCAGGTTCTGCTGGAGAGTCCTCAGTAACAAAAGCCGGAGCGGCAATGTCATCTGTATTGGTTTCCGAAAGAATGATGGTTTTGCTTTTGTTAGGAGTGCTTAAAACTGCTGGGGATTCGATGGATTTGCTACTGTCCTGTGTGTGATTGGCAGGTTTGTTTGTGACCTCTTCTTGCGGGGCTTTGAATTCGTAGGCACTTTGATTGTTTTTAATATCTTGAACCTGTTTGATTGCGAAATAGGTCAAAAGGGTTATACCTGTAACAGAGGCAGCGATAGCTACATAATTTTTCAAGTTGAAGCCATCTTTTTTTGATGGGCTGGAGAATTGTTCCTTGATTTCATCCAAAGCAGCCATGCCGGACACCATCGACAACCCTTCCAACGCTTCGCTACAAAGGTTGCAATCAACCAAATGCTTCTCGATTTCATGCATGTCAGCCCTTTTCAACAAGCCGTCCTTGTATTGCAGGATTTTATCCCGACCCAGACACCCCGTCTCGGTAAAAATCTCCTTATTCAAATGATTGCTCATGGCGTTTCTTCAAAATAAAAATTTTAAGATTCCTTTTCCCATTCTGTATATGGCTTTTGACTTCATTCATTGTGAACCCGGTAATCTTGGACACGTCTTGATAGCAGTACTTTTTTAGGTAAAACAGGTCAATGCAGTTTCGCTGTTCTTCATTCAAGGAGCCAATGGCCTCCTCTAAAACGATAAGCATTTGTTCAGTTTCTTCTGATTCATGCCCTTGATTCACATCACTAAGGATTTTTTCTCCAGGCCCCTCATCGTCATCTATGTAAATCATGGCCTTTCGGCTTCTAAGTTGCATGAGGCAATAGTTGCGCGCAACAGTATGAATCCAGTAGCTGAACTTTTCAACGTCAAAACGTTTAAGGTCCTCCATGGCTTTTTCAAAAATTGACAGTGTCGCATCCTTGCTTTCCTCTTGGTTCTTAAGGTACTTCATGCATACACCGAATACCAGGTGTGCATACCGATCAAACAAAACCCCGAAAATCTTTCTGCTATGCGATTTTCTATAATCCGTTACCAGTTGCCGGTCATCGAATTCCGAAAGCTTTTTTCTGTTTATCAACCACATACGTAACTGGGAATCAACTTTTGTTCAATGAAGATGTGTGAACGATATCGTTTCCATAAATGAAACGAAAAAAAGCCCATGTATGTGGGATTATCCTGCTTTTTTGGTTTTTTGGGCCAATATTATAAAGACCACTCCGATTGCTGTAATAATGATGGCAATTCTTACCCAGTCCTTTTCCACCAGGAAAAAGGCGCTTATAACCATGCTGACCAGCATAAAAGCGATGGCCCTGATCTTGGTTTTTAAGGTCATTCCCCTCCCTTTATGGTAGTCAATGATCTGTTGGCCGATGT
>JBEAXM010000063.1:0-6452 GCA_041159805.1 Bacteroidota bacterium | reverse complement strand
TCGAAATAGGGCTGCGCCCATGTGGGATTACAAAGGGATGCTAGAAGGAAACAAAGACACCATGCAAACTCTTGGCTTTTCATTATGCAACTGGTTTTCAGGGTATTATTGAGCTTAAATGGAATGGCTAAATTGCTTAAATTAGCAACTTGAATTACAAACTTCATGAAAAAGCTCCATTCATTGAAATTCGCTGTGGTTATGGTTTTGTGGACCTGCTCAGCTTTTGCCCAAAACCTTTCCTTCCAAATTCAAGTTGGGAATGAGGGAACATCCAACCACTCGAGCATGATGATTCACTCAGCAAAGAACCTGGTGGCCATAAAACCTATTGCAGGTCCTTTGGTTGGAAAAAGTATCATTATTGACCAAGCGGCATCCAAGCAACATGTATTGATGACCAATAAGGGCCAACAAACCGCTATGCTGGTAAGACCTTTCAATTCCAATGATCATATGCAGTCGGCCGGCGATTTGAAAGTGAGTAACACCGGCGAAACGGTAACCATTGATGGCATTACATGCGAAAAGCTAATCGTTGAAAGTTCAACTTCACAATGGACCGTTTGTGTCACCAACCAAGTTGCCATGAGCTACCTGCAGTTTGCAAATATTTTCAACAGCACAAAAGGAACGCCTGCCGCATCACCGCTGATGCCACTCACCGATAAGATTCAAGGTTTTCCCATGAGTATTCAAAGCACAAATGGTACAGGTAGCACAACCAACGTTACCGTTTCAGGCATCAGCACCAAAGCAGTTGACGCAAAAACCTTTTCAATGGCTGGCTATAAAGTCGTTGACATGACCAAGCCCGCACGCTAATCAATAATACATGGACCCCGACGAACCGTTACCTTTTTTTCTTTCCGTTCAACCTTTTAAACTTTCATTGAATGGCTATTGAGTTATTATTGACTTTTATTCTGTTGCTGCTCAACGGCTTCTTTGTTGCCGCCGAGTTTGCCATTGTGAAAGTGCGCAGCGCGCAAGTCGATCTGAAAGCCAACAAGGGCAATAAAATCGCTGGTATTGCAAAACACATCACCGAAAACCTGGATGCATACCTATCAGCCAACCAGCTTGGGATTACCATGACAAGCCTGGCCTTGGGTTGGTTTGGTGAAGAGGTGTTTTCGAAACTGGTGATCAACTTTTTCAACCTGCTTTCGATGGATATCAGTGAAAGTTTCATTGAGAAGGCGGCATTCCCCATGGCGTTCGGACTACTCACCGTATTGCACATCGTGCTTGGCGAACTCGCTCCAAAAACCATAGCCATCCGTCATCCCTTGAGCACTACTATGGCGATCTCCCTACCGCTTCGTGTGTTTTACATCATTTTCAGTCCGCTCATCTGGGTGTTGAACAACATGGCCAATCTACTCCTTCGCATGATCGGTATCAAGCCAACTATCGGCCACGACATCCATACCGAAGAGGAATTACGTTTGCTTTTAACTGAGAGCGAAGAAGGTGGCGCCATCAAGCAATCGGAGCACGAGCTGATTCAAAACGTATTCGAATTTGATGACCGGGTGGTCAGACAGATTCTCGTACCTCGAATGAAGGTTTCGGCCATCGACATCGATGAAGAGAACGAGAAAATATTGAACAAGGTCATCGAAGACCAATATTCCAGATTCCCTGTCTACAGTGAAACGCTTGACAACATCATCGGAATCATTCACACCCGTGACCTTTTGAAAATTCTTCGCACCAACAACTTCAGCGGTATCCGCGACATTATTCGCCCTGCATTCTTCATTCCCGAAACCAAACGGATCAATGAACTCCTGCGCGAATTGCAAACCCAACACATACAGATGGCGATTGTGACCAATGAGTTTGGAGAAACCGCGGGCATTGTCACCATGGAAGACATCATCGAGGAGCTGGTTGGCGAGATACAGGATGAATACGATGAGGAGAAGCCATCGGTTGAGAAGAAAAGTGAAACCGAGTTCGTTGTGAACGCACAAACATCCATCAGTGATGTGAACGACCTGCTACCCGTTGCCATCCCTGAATCGCCCGAGTACGACACCATCTCCGGGCTGCTGAACTATATTTTCGGACGCATCCCCGCTGTGAATGAAAAACGCACCTTTGGCGGATACGAGTTCACCATCATCAAACGTTTGAAGCATTCGGTTGAGACCGTTCACTTACGGGTTACCGAACAGGATTCCGAAGCGGAGAGCTGACATCAAGAAGCAGGGACCGAACGGATTTCCTCCAGGATCTTGTTCGCTGCATCTACAGAGTGTACACCTGAAAAGGTGACCGACAACTTGCCGTTTTTCTCACTCATCTTGGCCGATTTAGGTCGCAGTTGTATGAATCCGATTACATTCCTGAATGTGCCCGAAGTGTAAAACGGCGACTCGGGGTCCGAAACAAAATAGGCCTTGAATGATCCTGACTTGAGCATGATTTTCTCGATGCCCAACTCTTTTGCCTTCCATCGGATGCGCACCGCGTTCATCAACTCGTGCACTTGTGTGGGGATAGGTCCGAAGCGGTCACGCAAACCATCCAAATACCCATTCAACTGATGCTCATTCTCCAACTCATCAATCTCCTTGTATAGGTGCAAGCGCTCGGTGATGTTGGAAACAAAATCAGAGGGTATCAGGATCTCCAAGTCGGTGTCGATCTGGCATTCACCTGCAAACGTCATCATCGGCTTTTCGTCATCGGCAAACAGCTCTTTGAAATCGGTCTCTTTCAGTTCACGGATCGCCTCATCCAAAATCTTATGGAACATCTCGTATCCGATTTCGGAAATGAACCCGCTTTGCTCACCACCCAACATGTTTCCGGCACCGCGGATATCGAGATCACGCATGGCAACGCTGAATCCGCTGCCCAGCTCTGAAAACTCCTCGATGGCTTTGAGTCGTCGCTTGGCTTCGGGTGTCAACACACTCAATGGAGGAGCCAAGAGGTAACAAAATGCCTTCCGGTTCGAACGACCCACACGACCACGCATCTGATGCAGATCGCTCAAGCCGAAATGATGTGCCTGGTTGATGATGATGGTGTTTGCATTGGAGATGTCGATGCCTGATTCAATGATGGTGGTTGCGACTAACACATCCGTATCGCCCTCGATGAACTTCATCAACACCCGCTCCAACTCCTCGCCCTCCATCTGGCCATGACCTACACCCAATATGGCATCAGGACAAAGTCGACGTATCATATCTGCAACCTGGTGAATGTCCTGTACGCGGTTGTGTACGAAAAACACCTGACCACCCCTTGACAATTCATAATCGATCGACTCCTTTATGATTTTCTCATTGAAAACATGCACCTCGGTGGTAACGGGATAACGATTCGGAGGGGGTGTGTTGATTACCGAAAGATCGCGAGCACCCATCAGCGAAAACTGCAGGGTGCGCGGAATGGGAGTTGCCGTCAAAGTCAAAGTATCCACATTCAGGCGAAGCGCACGTAACTTCTCCTTGGCCGCAACACCGAACTTCTGCTCCTCATCGATGATGAGCAATCCAAGATCCTTGAAACGGATATCCTTGCTTAGCAAACGGTGGGTACCAATCACGATGTCCGTTTTTCCGGCAATCAGGTTCTGTATGGTTGTGGTTTGCTGTGCAGTTGATTTGAAACGGTTCAGGTAGTCAACCTTGCAGGGAAAATCCTTCAGCCGTTCTGAAAATGTTTTGAAATGTTGCAACGCCAGAATGGTGGTAGGCACCAAAACGGCAACCTGTTTGTTGTCGTTGACCGCCTTGAAAGCTGCACGCACAGCGATTTCCGTTTTACCGAATCCAACATCGCCGCAAATCAAACGGTCCATCGGGTATGCTTTCTCCATATCCTTTTTCACATCCGCTGTGGACTTGACCTGATCAGGGGTGTCTTCATATATGAATGAGGCCTCCAATTCATTTTGCAGGTAGTTGTCGGCCGCAAAAGCGAAACCCTTTTGTGCACGTCGCTTCGCATAAAGGGCGATCAGGTCTTTTGCAATGTCTTTTACCCGCTTCTTGGTTTTTTGCTTGAGGTTGGCCCATGTTTGTGTACCCAGTTTATTCAACTTGGGTTCTGTACCCTCCTTTCCGGTGTAGCGTGAAATGCGATGCAGCGAGTGGATAGACACATACAGGATATCATTATCCTTGTATACCAGGCGTATCGCCTCCTGTGTTTTACCATTCACATCGATCTTCTCCAAGCCAGCGAACTTGCCAACGCCATGGTCAATGTGGGTTACGAAATCTCCTGGCTTCAAACCATAGATCTCCTTCAACGTCATTGCCTCGCTCTTGCTGTAATTCTTGCGCAGGCGGAAGCGGTGGTATCGGTCGAATATCTGGTGATCGGTGAAGCATGCCAGCTTCAATTCATGATCGGAAAATCCGCTATGAATGGCTACATACACCGGAGTGAAACTGATCTCCTCGCCGGGCTTGCGTTCCGGAACATGAATGTCGCGGTAGATGGAATAGATGCGTTCAATCTGTTTTGCGGTATCGGAAAAAACCAGGTTACGATAACCTTTTCGGATATTATCCAAAAATGCTGCACCCAACAACATGAAGTTCTTATTGAAAGGTGGCTGTGGCGAGGCATTGAACGCAACCGATGCGTCCGCTTGAAACAGCGATTTGCTACCCGACTCGATTTTCCGCAACCCCTTGATCATCTTTAAAACCTGATCAGCATCATTGAAGATGTCGGCCGGCTTACCAGGGAGACGCTCGTTGCTCTCTTCGTCACCATCTACATCGGCATAATCCTTCTCAACCATTGATTCGAAACCGGCCCGCATCACCGAAAACACATTTTCGGTATCTATGAACCACAGCACGGTGTCGGGTGGCAGGAAGTCGGCAAAGGATTGATGCTGTTCCTTGATGAGCTTCGATTGCACATTTGGAATGATGGTGATGTGGTTCATGTTTTTCTCCGACAACTGGGTCAGCGGATCAAAAACACGTATGGACTCCACACGGTCACCATCGAACTCCATTCGGTAGGGCATCTCGTTGGCAAACGAGAACACATCCACAATACCGCCCCTTACGGCAAACTGTCCCGCTTCCATCACGAAATCCACGCGCTCGAAGGAGTGCTCATTCAAAAACTCGATGATGAAATCAACCGATAGGCCCTCACCTACCCTTGCCTCCACCGTATTTGATTGCAACACACCGGCGGTAGCCACCTTCTCGTGGAAGGCCTCGGTATAGGTGATAACAGGTCGAGGGCTTTTGTTCTTGCCGATATGTGTCAACACCTCGGCTCGCAACAACACACTGTTGTTGTCGGTGTTGGGAAAGATGTATGGTTTGCGCAAGGAAGAAGGGAAAAACAAGGCCGACCGTTCGCCCATGATGTTTTCCAGGTCATTCAAGAAGTAGGCGGCCTCCTCCTTTTCAGGAAAAACGAAAACAACATGTGAGCCAATCAACGGAAACACTGAAGCGGCAACAAATGCAGATTGAGAGCCACAGGTGCCGGTGATGCGCGTATTACTTCCTGGCTTGCCAAGCGAGTCAACAATGGTGCGAACCCGCTCGGAGCCTTTATACAGATTCAGGATATAGGAAAGATCCAATTTGAAAAGGGATGTGCCGATGAACGACTGATGATCAAAAAAAGTTTATGATTGGTTGAGAAATTCCTCGGCTTTGGCAACCATTTCCTTAGAGCCAATGAATAGTGGTGTACGCTCATGCAAGGAGTTGGGTTTTTTATCCAAGATGCGCTGTGTGCCGTCCGATGCCTTGCCACCGGCCTGCTCCGCTATCCACGCAAGTGGATTGCACTCGTAAATCAACCGTAGCTTACCATTGGGAGCTTTGGTGGTGGGAGGATAAATGTAAATACCGCCTTTGAGCAGGTTGCGGTGAAAGTCGGCCACCAGGGATCCGATGTAACGCGACGAGTAAGGTCGTCCGGTCACTTTATCGTCTGCCTGACAATAGGCGACATAATCGCGGACACCCTGTGGAAATTGCAAGCTGTTCCCTTCGTTCAAGGAATAGATTTTTCCGTTGGATGGCACTTTCATATCGGGATGCGACAAGCAGAACTCACCGATGGACGGATCGAGTGTAAATCCATTCACACCTTTTCCAGTGGTGTAAACCAACATGGTGGAGGATCCGAAGATGACGTATCCGGCAGCCACCTGGTTGACACCTGGCTGAAGGAAATCAGCTTCGGTTACAGGACCATTCGGATCCAAGCGACGGTAGATGGAGAATATGGTACCAATGGAAACGTTCACATCGATGTTGGAGGATCCGTCCAAGGGATCGATACACACCACATATTTGGCGTTTTTGGAAACGTCGGTGGAGATGGCCACGAGCTCCTCGTTTTCCTCGGAAGCCACGGCACAGCACTCACCTCCTGAACCCAATGCCGCAATGAACTGCTCATTGGCGAACACGTCGAGCTTCTTTTGTTCCTCA
>JBEAXM010000210.1:0-6855 GCA_041159805.1 Bacteroidota bacterium | reverse complement strand
CTTACCTTTGGAACACCGGTGCAACCAGTCAAACCATTACTGTTTCAGCTGGTGGCAACTACTCGGTCATAATAACCGATGCAAACGGCTGCTCTGGTGTGCTAAATACCACGGTAAATGTGAATCCACTGCCACAAGCCAACTTTACACCTAATGATATTTGCATAACGCAGCCGCTACAATTCATCGACATATCCACTATCACCTCCGGCTCCATTGTGGGTTGGTCATGGAATTTCGGTGACGGAAACATTTCACAGCAACAGAATCCAGTTCACACTTACAACACCCACGGAACATATACTGTAATCCTGACGGTTACCAGTGCTGCCGGTTGTACGGATACCGCCATGCGCACCTTCAATGTGTATCCTTTGCCTCAAGCAAACTTCAGTTATAATTTCGGTTGCGTAAACGAACCTATTGATTTCATCGACCAGTCATTCACACAGATGGGCAACATCATCGGATGGAGCTGGGATTTTGGTGATGGTACCACATCCAACTTGCAAAACCCTTCCCATGCGTTTTCAACCCCCGGAATGCATGTGGTTACGCTCACCATAACCACTGTTGGCGGCTGTACAGATGTACGTCCACGCAACATCCATATTTATCCAATACCCGACTTGGCTTTCACCACACAGGCCTCAGGTGTTTGCTTGGGCACCATGGCAACCATCAACAATACATCCAGCACCTTCAATGGTGCCATCAACAGCTGGTTTTGGGATTTTGGTGATGGAACAACCGATAACTCGGCGAACCCAAGCCACCTGTATACCAACCCCGGCACCTATACCATTACCCTGATCGGTTCCACTTCTCACGGATGCTTGGACACCATCAGCCAACCATTCACGGTATATCCGCTTCCTACGGCTAGCGCAGGACCCAATGCCACGATTTGTGTTGGACAAACCGCAAGTCTTACCGCTTCTGGAGGTGTTTCGTACTTATGGAATACGGGTTCAACCTCGCAGAACATCCAAGTTACTCCAACAACATCCACAACTTACTATGTGACCGTTACTGATGTGAATGGTTGCACCGATACCGACTCGGTGAATGTTACCGTAAATCCACTTCCCGTAGCAATTGCAGGTGCCGACACCTCCGTTTGTATCGGCAAGTCCATCACCTTGACCGGTAACGCAGGTCCATCGGTGAATTGGAATCCTGGTAACGCCAATACAACATCTATAACTGTAAGTCCTGTCGCTACCACTACCTACATTTACACCGTTACTTCAGTTCAGGGCTGTGTGAACCGTGATACTGTTGTCGTGCAGGTGAATCCCTTGCCGATAGCCTTTGCCGGTTCCGACACATCTGTTTGTGCCGGTGGAACCGCCACACTTACGGCTTCTGGTGGAGTTTCCTACTCGTGGTCTCCAGGTGGACAAAACACTTCCACCATTTTCGTAGCTCCAACGGCTCAAACAACCTATAGCGTTACTGTCACCGATGCGAACGGATGTTCCGCCTCTGATGCCATGACCGTTTCCGTTAATCCTGTTCCTGTTGTGAATTTTGCTCCTCAGCTTCTTTGCGTAGGAAATACCGTTGTGTTGGATGCAGGAAATCCCGGTAGTACTTTTCTGTGGTTCCCTGGTGGTGAAACCACACAGGCGATTGTTGTTTCCGATTCTGGTCATTACGATGTGGAGGTCACCAATGCCTTTGGTTGTTTGACAACCGGAACGGCTGTTGTTACCATCGGTGGCACCAACCTTACCACCAACCCAACCAATGTGAACTTGTGTACTGGCCAGACAACTGTTCTGGATGCAGGCAACCCCGGCGCAACTTACCAGTGGTCCAATGGTTCGTCAGCGCAAACCATCAGTGTTTCCACTGGTGGAAGCTATACGGTTACAGTTACCGATCCAGCCGGATGCTCCTCCTCTTTCGTTTCGAATGTGTTTGTCAATCCGCTTCCACAGGTATCTTTCACCACTTCCAATGCATGTTTAGGTACACCTACCGTTATTAATAATACCACTAGCATTTCCAGCGGATCCATCATGACATGGAACTGGAATTTTGGAAATGCATCCTTCTCCTCTCAGCAAAATCCAAGCACCACCTACGGCAATGCAGGAAACTACAACATTACCCTTACTGCACAATCCGCTATGGGCTGTGTGGCTAGTCTGACCTTGCCTACAACTGTCTATCAACTGCCCGATGCCTCATTTACCGCACCTGCCGTTTGTGAAGGATTGAATACGGTTTTCACTGATGCCTCCAGCTCCAACGGAGGATCAATCTTCACTTGGAATTGGAGTTTTGGCGATGGACAATCATCAAACGTTCAAAACCCACAGCACTTGTATGCTTCTTCAGGGTTCTGGCCAGTGACGCAAACCGTGGTAACGGTTAATGGTTGCGCTGATACCTATGCAGGTGGGGTAGTGGTTCATCCTCGTCCAGATGTACAGTTCAATATGAATGATGTCTGCGAAGGTCTGCCCGTTCAATTCAATAACAACAGCACCATCAGCAACGGAAGTATCACATCATGGGCGTGGTCGTTTGGCGATGGCACGGGATCCAATCAAACCTCTCCAACATACACCTATGGAACCGCTATGACTTACAATGTCAGTCTGAACGCTGTTTCTAACCAAGGTTGTGCTTCAACTGAAACGCTTCCGGTTGTGATTCATCCAAACCCAAGAGCCATGGGCGCGGTTGTTCCCGTGTGCTCTGGTGAGGGAACACAATTCAGCAACCAATCGACAATTGCTTCAGGAACAATCACAAATAATTACTGGAATTTCGGCGACAATGGATCATCCAATGCGATTTCGCCTTCACATGTTTATGCATCTCCAGGGATATATAACACACTGCTCGTGGTGACATCCGACTTTGGATGTGTTGACTCATTCGAGATTCCAACTGTTGTCAATGTCCTTCCTGACGCGAATTTTGCAAACAACGGTTCCTGCTTTGGAAACCAAACCCAGATGACGGACCTTTCAGTCATCACCTCCGGTAATATCACCGCATGGGATTGGACCTTTGGCGATGGTACAGTATCTACGCAGCAGAATCCTGTTCATAATTACTTGGCTCCTGGCAGTTATCAGGTGGCCTTGAGAGTCACTAGCGACAATGGTTGTGTGGATTCAACCATGAGGACCATTAACGTGTTCCCCGTTCCCGTTGCTGAATTTGCCGGTTCGGATGTGTGTTTTGGTTCATCAACGTTGTTTTATGACCAATCAACCATTCAAGGTGGCGGTATATTGTCAAGCACATGGGACTTTGGTGATAATTCCACTGCTACAGGATCCAATGTTAGTCACCAATATGCTGCACCTGGTGTATATCAAGTCACTTTGGTATCCACTTCTCCACAAGGGTGTATCGGCCAGGCCACAAAATCATTTGAGGTGTATGAATTGCCCGTTGCCGCTTTTGGTTCAAATAACGCTTGCGAGGGTAAGCTTGTCAATTTCTTCGATCAGTCTACCAGCAACGATGGTTCCATCGGTTATTGGGATTGGCAGTTGGGTGATGGCAGTGCATCCATCCAAGCGAGCCCGATGCATACTTATGCAAACGCAGGAACCTATAATGTAACCTTGCAGGTAACCACTTCACTTGGCTGTAAAAACTCAGTCACAGCTCCAGTAACCATCTATCCGTTGCCATCACCTGTGATTACCACATCATCTGTTTGTGAGTATGAGATTGCTCAGTTCGGATATGTTCCATCACCTGGCGACACAGGTGTTTACCAATATGCTTGGAGCTTTGGCGACGGAAGTGTTTCCAATCTTCAAAACCCCAGTCACCAGTTCGCAACCTGGGGCACCTACAATGTGTCTTTGACCATGACCACAGGTAATGGATGCGTGGATAGTGTGAGCATGCCAATGCAGATACACCCTGCCCCAGTGATGTCATTCACATCAAACAATGCGTGCGAAGGAACCGTCATCGGCTTCCAGAACAACAGCACCATTCCCAATGGAACTATCAGTAGCCACATGTGGACATTTGGCGATGCAACCCCTTTCACTTACAACATCAGTCCAACACATGCCTATGCCAATGCAGGCACATACAATGTAACACTGGTGGGAGTGAGCAATCAGGGTTGCAGGGATACCGTGGTGCAGCCATTGACCGTATATCCGATTCCAGTTCCTGATTTTGTATATGACAACCCGGCAGGTTGTGGTCCGTTGAGTGTGAATTTCACTGATGCCTCCACCATCAGCAGTGGAAGTATAACCGATTGGTCATGGAATTTCGGCCCAGGCATGCAGTCCACGGTTCAGAATCCTACCAACACATTCACATTACCAGGAACCTACTCTGTGTCATTAACTGTAACCAGTGATATGGGATGTTCTGCTGCAATCACTCAAAACAACATCATCACGGTTTATCCGAACCCTGTGGCCGCCTTCAATGCCACGCCATCAGTGACAACCATTTTCAATCCGACCATCACATTTGATAACTTGTCGTTGGGTGGAACATGGTATGACTGGACTTTCGGAGATGGAGGCGTTTCAACCGTGTTCGAGCCTGTTCATACGTATTCCGATTCCGGTTCATTTCCTGTGGTTTTGATTGTGACCAACAATTACGGCTGCAAAGACACTGCAACGAAAGTGGTTCGCATAGATCCCGAGGTAACGGTTTTCATACCAACCGGCTTTACACCCAACGGCGATGGCACAAACGATTTCTTTAACATATCCGGCTTGGGAATCGTGGATGTGGTGCTTGATATCTACAATCGCTGGGGAGAACGCATCTATACCACCAACGACATGGAGCGTGGTTGGGATGGAACCTACCTGAAGGATGGCAACCGGGCGCAGGAAGATGTTTATGTCTACGACGCATACATCACGGATGTGTTTGGAAAACGGTTCCACAAATACGGTCATGTGGCGCTTGTCCGATAACATACCTGATGAAAATGAGAGAGCCGCCCGTAAGGAGCGGCTCTTTTTATTTGGTAGGTTACGATTGCGTTTTACCGAAGATCAACCACTTCGACTCCCGGATATTTGGACTTATCGAAAATGAACATATTGTCGGCCGCCTCCACATCCAACTTGAGTTTCTCTACAGTATAGGTGATGATTGAACCACTCTTTTCGAAAATCTTTGCACTGGTGATGAATTTGTCGGTTTTGTTGATGAACAGTTGGATTTTGAAATAGGACTTCTTGCTGTCGTCAGGCACCAATTCAATGTGATGTACGGCCACATTGTTCAATTTGGTTTCTCCCATATACTTGGTTGAAAATCCGTTTTCATAAATGGTGAAAATGTTGGTAGGGGAGATGCCTCCTGTGTTTTCATCTGCACCACTGATTTGCACCTCGTTCGACTCCTTCAAATAGGTCCATGATGATTTGCCATCACAAAACACCTCTTGCCCAGCCAAGCTGAATTTATATTTGTTGCCTTTGAGCACGATATTCCCTGCCCGTTGATCGGTTTTTTTGGTTTTCTGATCCAGGGTGGAAATCTTGAAAGATGCCGAAAGGGCTTTAGTTGCCTTGAACTTGGCACTCACGCTTTTCAGAATCTCCTGTGCCTTAGGGTCTTTTGTTCCTTGGGCTGAGCAAGTTAGCGTAACAAAAACAGATGCCAGAATGGCTAAAACGAGGTTTTTCATGGATTAGGTCAGTTTGCAAAGTTAGAGCTATTTGCCCGAACTCAAAAACTGTTCCAAAGACACGGGGTCCTTGATTTTCACCTCCCTTGCTTTGCTTCCTTCAAAGGGTCCTATGACCCCAGCCGCCTCCAGTTGGTCAATCAATCGTCCCGCACGGTTGTAACCAAGTTTCAATCGACGCTGGAGCAATGATGCCGACCCCTGTTGGTGTTGAACCACCATACGAGCGGCCTCTTCAAACAGAGGATCGCGGTCAGATGCATCCAATTCACCAGCTCCACCTGCATCGCCCTCGCCAACATATTCAGGCAAAAGGAAAGCATCCGGATAACCACGCTGGCTTCCGATGAATTCGGTGATGCTGTCCACCTCTGGAGTATCTACGAAAGCGCATTGCAAGCGGATCAGGTCCGCTCCGGTGGATAGGAGCATGTCTCCACGACCAATCAACTGTTCCGCTCCTCCAGCATCCAAAATGGTTCTGGAATCTATTTTGGATGTTACACGGAATGCCAATCGAGCAGGGAAGTTGGCTTTGATGGTTCCGGTGATGATGTTTACTGAAGGACGCTGAGTGGCAATGATCAGGTGGATACCAATGGCGCGGGCAAGCTGGGCTAATCGTGCAATTGGCGTCTCAACCTCCTTACCAGCAGTCATGATTAGATCAGCAAACTCATCGATGACCAGCACGATGAATGGCAGGAAGCGATGTCCGTTGTTGGGGTTCAGACGGCGGCTCACAAACTTCGCGTTGTATTCGCGAATGTTACGCACTGCCGCATCTTTCAGCAACTCATAACGCTGATCCATTTCGATGCACAGCGAATTCAGTGTATTCACCACCTTGCGGGTATCGGTAATGATGGCGTCCTCCTCGCCAGGCAGTTTTGCCAGGAAATGGCGTTCAATGGTTTTGAATAGCGTCAGCTCCACTTTTTTCGGGTCCACCAAAACGAATTTCACTTGCGACGGGTGCTTCTTGAAAAGCAATGACACCAATACTGCATTCAATCCAACGGATTTGCCTTGTCCCGTGGCACCGGCCATGAGCAGGTGGGGCATTTTTGCAAGGTCCGCAACGAACACTTCGTTTGAGATGGTTTTGCCAAGCCCGATTGGAAGGTCAAATTCGCAGTTTTGGAATTTCTCGGATGACATCACCGACCTCATAGAAACCACTTCGGGATTTTGAT
>JBEAXM010000193.1:0-6992 GCA_041159805.1 Bacteroidota bacterium | reverse complement strand
GACACTTCCAACATCAGGCATCACAAAAAACTGTGGATCCTCGCCATTCGCGGTAATCAGATCAATGCCTTTTTCAGTCAGTTCGATGGAGTTGTTCTTCTCATCAATAACGAAATAGAGTTCGGCATCCACCTTGTGCATTTCACGCTGCTGGTCCTGCATGTAGTGGTTTTCTGTTTTCTGCAACAACGCACGCACCCCCGTTTCACTGAGGAACTTGATCAGCGCCTTGTTTTTGGGCAAGCCGCGGTATGCCCTCAAAATCGGCAAACCCGCTTCGCTGTCGTTTCCTTCAGTCATTTTCTTTTTTGCATCCGCAATGACAGTGTTGATGTAATTACGTTGGGTGCTCACCAGCTTTTCAATCCTGGGCTTCAAACCGAAGAACTCATGCGTATCTCCCTTGGGTGTGGGACCGGAAATGATCAATGGAGTCCTGGCATCGTCGATCAAAACCGAGTCAACCTCATCCACAATGGCAAAGTGATGTCCTCGTTGAACCATGTCCTGTGGAGTACGGGCCATGTTGTCGCGCAGATAATCGAAACCGAACTCATTGTTGGTTCCGTAAGTGATGTCGGCCAGGTATGCTTTTCTGCGCTCATCAGAGTTCGGCTGGTGCTTGTCGATGCAATCAATCGTTAAACCGAGGAACTCGAAAATCGGACCATTCCACTCGGAGTCGCGTTTTGCAAGGTAATCATTGACCGTAACCACGTGCACCCCTTTTCCTGCCAGCGCATTCAAGTAAATCGGCAAGGTGGCGACCAAGGTCTTACCCTCTCCAGTGGCCATCTCTGAAATCTTGCCTTGATGCAGGACAGAACCACCTATGAGCTGAACATCATAGTGAACCATGTTCCAGGTGACCTCTACGCCGGCCGCCATCCATGTATTGGAATAGATTGCCTGATCACCCTCGATGCGCACATGTTTTTTGCTGACTGCAAGATTGCGGTCGTTATCAGTCGCCTTGACTTTAATCTCTTCAGAAGCGGAAAACCTACGAGCCGTTTCCCGAACCACTGCAAAGGCCTCTGGGAGGATCTCCATCAATTTTTCCTCAATCAGCCGGTTCTCCTCCTTTTTCAACTCATCGATCTTCCGGTAAACATCCTCCTTCTTATTCAAAGGCATGTCCAAATCATTGTCGATTGAGCTTTGCAATTCACGAACCTGATCGGCTATCTCCTGCACATGACTGGATATGCGTGAACGAAAATCATCGGTCATGGACCGTAACCCATCATTATCCATACTGGCAATGCTTGGCTCGGCAGCCTTTACCTTATCGACCAAAGGCAATAGGGACTTCAAATCGGATGCGGCCTTGTTGCCAAAAATTTTTGAGAGGATGCTATTGATGAATTCCAGCATGATTGTAATATGGGTTAAATGATGTTGTTTTAGTCATTGGAAAAACCAGTGCCCTTATAAGTGAAAAAGACTGGGGTGACCCTGATCAATCCTTCGCGAAGGATTCAAAAACCCATGCTGATGAAATGACTTTTGAACGGTACAATGGCAACTGCTGTTCGGCCTCCTGCTCGGTTTTTGCAGAAAAAACGGTAACTAGGATTCGGTCGTCGCCACGATTGATCATTTCAGCATTGATGCCCTCTTTACGAAGCTCCCTCACCATGCGCTTGGCATTGTGTCGGTTTCTATAGCTTCCCACTATTACGTGGTAGGTTCGGACATTTCGGGTTTCTTCTTTTTCAGATTTGGTTCTGATTTTCTCTTTCGGCTGTTCTTCTACTTCAGTTTTGGTATTGGTTTCAGGAATCGAAACTTGCTCGGGACCAGTTAAGGTCTCTTCCTCGGTTGATTCGACAACTTCAGGAATGACATTTACTATGGTATCGGTGATCGGCAATGCTTCGGTATCTGATACGGTTTGATTTTCAGTTTTGTTTTCAGGTGTTTGAACAGGTTGAACCGGAAGCGGCTTGTATACCACCTCCTCGCCTGCCACAATCTCATCTATTCGCGAGAATGGAACCAACGACCCCATATGGGTATTGAATCGCTGTATGATGGGAGGCGACATGATCAGCAAAGCAATGATCGCGGCGGCAGGAATCATTTCCATTACACGCAACTTCTTGACTTTGGCACCTGACTGCTCTTCCTCTTTCCGGGGCTGGAACTCGATTACTACAGGTTCATGAATGGACTCAGTCCCTGATGCAGCGGTCTCCTGATAAATAGGCACCGCTTGAACTATTGGAAGCCCGAACGAGTCTGCCAGAAAATTGGTGGAGGTGTCGGGTAGGAACTGTGTGTTACCGGCGTGATCCATAAACAGAACACCGACCTTGTCCAATTTGTATTTCCCTCCACGCTCCATCACCGATCTGATATTGGAAGCATATTCCTTGACCAAAGCACATGCCTCGCTGTAAGTCAAGGATTCTTGGAATGAAATGTGATGTGCAAGTAGTCCATCGTTGTTTCGCAAAGCAGTATTGAATGCAATGCGCTTGGATGGTGGAGTGATGAATCGAAGCGATTCGTTGATGGATGCGGGATGATAATGTGCAATGAAACCACCAAGGTCCATCACAATCACACAATCGTGATCATAAAGCAAGTCGCGGACGTAGCCGTCTATCTTCTGTTCCCGCTCCAACATGCCTCTAAGTTAAGCATTTTGGGGCAATGGACGTATATAAATTTATATACAATGCTGATTTTCAGCCACTAGTAAAGAATCAGTCGTGTGGAAAAATCCTCTCAATGAGCTCTATATCAGCCGGAACATCAATCGCAAGGTTGGCCTCCATGGTCAGCTTGGTATAGATAGCCAAACCGTGGCCCAACCAACGCAATTGCTCCAATGACTCCATTTGCTCCAAAGATGTCGGCTCCAGCATGGCCAGTTTCGGTAAAACATCTGACTTGTAACCATAAATGCCTATGTGCTTGTAAAAACTCCCCTTTGAAATAAAGGTCTCAATCTGTGCATCCATTACATAAGGAATTGGTCGGCGACTGAAATAAATGGCGCGACCATCCTCCCCTAGAACCACTTTAGGGATATTCGGGTTGTTCAACTCGTCAACATCGGATATCCTCTTGACCAATGTGGCGATTGCGCAGGAATCGTTCTCTAGACAGGAAACCACATCTGTGATCTGATTCGGATGTATGTATGGCTCATCACCCTGTATGTTTACAACAGCATCATAAACCACATCCTGCTGTTGAAGCACCTCAGCACACCTCTCCGTTCCTGTATTGTGGTGGACAGAGGTCATGATCACTTGCCCTCCAAATTCAATCACGTGCTTTTGTATTCGCTCATCATCGGTGGCAACCACAACATCGGTTAACCTGTTGCATTGTTTCGCACGTTCATATACCCGGCGAATCATGGAAACACCATGTATCAAAGCGAGCGGCTTACCCGGAAAGCGAGTCGAACCATATCGGGCGGGAATCACTCCAAGGACTTTCATTTTTTTTCACTGGATTGAACTGCCTGCTCCATCATGAACCGGGCAAGACAGGAAGAAAAAAACTGCAGCTGTTCTATGGGTTTGTCGGTTCCACCACTCAAACTTTTATGGAATTGCTCCCACAATCTCGGTGCCGCATTTGAGGAAGGGATGCAGTAGTACTGAGGCGCTGCACCAGAGCGATCGTAGATCAAAATATTGGCACAAGGTGACTGTTCATTTGTCCTGAACATGGCCATGCGTGTGATTTTCCTTCCGGGTTCCTCGCAGGTCCCGTTTTCGCGTATTTCGTATCCTGGCTTATCCGACATACGTGTCTGCAATTGAATCCTGTAACCGATAGCTCCATAGTTATACTCCTCCTCGGTGGTTGGCGAAACCGATTGGGCCGATCCGGATATACCGAAAGCAATCAGAAACAAAGTGATTAACAACCTGATTGACAACATTCGGCTAAATTACAATTTTGAACCAAATGGTGTAACCGTATCAAAGCCGTTTCCGTATGAATTGAAAACCTGACTAGAAATGGAACATTCCGGTCTCGGCTCCAGCCAACCATCCATCATCCCTGCAAGCCCCTACAAGGAAAAGTACCAGGAGATCATCAAGGAAACGATAGACGAGCTTTATTCGAATTCACGCTATTGGGATTTCTTCAGCATGTTCAATGAAGTTTCCGTTCACGATTTCATTGTGGAATACGCTTCAAAGAAAGCATGGCTATTGGTCAACGGCGACAGGATGGTAACCAAAAGCAACAATGAGGAGCTTGTTTACCATGAAATGGCGTGGAGCTGCCTTTGGGAGATACAACAACTTAAGTTGTTTCGCCTTCAAGCGGCTTGGCGAGCAGGCATGACCGAACTGCCAGGAATTGAAGTGACCATGGACTTCCTTTGTTGGGAGAAAAACATTTCCCGATGTCCGTTCATCGAACCTATTACCATTACGGAGCTGAATCATTACATGGAGTATGTGAAGTCTGACTTGTTCGAGATGAAAAACTGGCTGTATGATTGGCAGGATTACGAGATATACAAGAACAAGGGGAACGGAAAGGACCTATCACCAGCCTGGTATCGATTCAACAAACAGTTCAATGGCCTTGATCACTTGGAGCTGCTTCCAGATGACAAGGGGCATGAGGAGCGAACATATTTGAACGCATGGCGAAGGCACCGCAAAGCGGATATTGAACCGAGCGGATTCCACTCCAACCGGTCGCTGCCTGACCTTTACATGAACCACGAGACATTGGATTTCTTTGTGAGAACATTCGAGGGCAAAAGAATGATAAGATGTTTCGAGGCGGTGGAGTCTCGTCCCGAAAACGTTGGTCGCGAAACGGAATTACAAGAGGCATTGCGCATTCTGAACCGATCCACTGAAGCGATTTGCCTACCAGAGGCATCCGATTGGAGAACCGCCATCATTGAAGGCGCCAAAAACCACCGTAGAAAAAAAATGCTGGAGCACTTGCCTGCCGTATTCGATAACTACCTTTTCAGATTATCCAATGGCATTGCGTTCGACGGACAGCATGACGAGGTGATCTACCAAGAGTATCTCGACCATGCTTTGTCGTATCGGGAACGTGTTCGCGAGGGCAAGATGTTCCTTGCCAACGAAGACTGATTAGAATTTTGCACTGAGCTGAATCGTATAACTTCTGGGTGGCTGCATGTCGGCCGGACGGCTTGTATATTCATGGTTGAACAGATTCCGTACGATGGTCATCACACGAAAATTGTTATTCAACTGATAACCCACCCGGGCGTCGAACACCCAATCGCCATAGTCGTGTATTGACCTGTAATTTTTGATACCAGGAATGGTCTCCTCGAAGAACTTGTCGATGTTGTCCATGAAACTGTTGTATCTGACACTCATCCCAAGTATCCAGTCACCGGGTGTTGCCTCCACATCTGCCTTGAAAACCCTGCGGTACCTGTACTTAAGGATGTTGAAGTCGGCCGTATTTTCTGTTTTTGCTTTAGCAGTATCGAAATCAAGTGAGATGGGTTCTATGTAAGTGAACCCGGACAATACAGTGAACGGCACCTTGCCGATATTTCCTGAACCAACCACTTCAATTTCAAAACCGGTGATTCGGGTGTTGCCAATGTTCTTCGATTTGAATCCGAGTCCAAACAAAGGATCCGTGAAGGAACCATATTGCCCAAAGGTGAACTCCATCATGTCTTTGTATTCACTCCAGAAACCTGCCACATCCAAATACCCTTCCCACTTTCCGATGCGGAAACCTTGCTTGATGCCTATTTCGGCGGTTTGGCCGGTTTCCGATTTCACACTGTCATTGGGGTAAATGACGATGCTTCCAACCTGGGTGGAGATAAACTTTTCAGCGATTGACGGGTATCGATATCCCTGCCCGTATGATGCGCGAAGGTTGGTGTACTCCGCCAGCTTATAATTAACGCCACTTCGAATCACTGGAATGGTTTCAAGGTCGTCATCGTCGATTCGGTTGGACTCGATACGACCGCCTAGGGATAAGGCCCACCTGCCGGGCTTCCAATCCGCTTGAGCGAATGCTGCGTAGTTGGATGCGGTGTGGTCATTGAACAACTCGCTGTTGACATCATAATATGTGGTGGTAAGGCCACCGGTGATGGTTGCCTTTTCGCCGATACGTCGCTGGTATTGGTACTCGGCAAAATAGGATGCGGCCAATGATTGTTGATTTGTGTTGTTCTTGTTATCGGAACTGAAATAACGCATCCTCAGCTTGTGCGAGGAACCCTTTTCATTTGAATAGGTGATGAACGGATCGATGCTGGTTCGCTGGGTTTCATACTGACTGATCGTGGTGGTGGCCGGATCAATACCTCCGCTTGGCAAATAGGCTCCACTGGAGTCATCTTGCCAGATCAAATAGTTCCCACCTTTGCTGAACGTCACGTTCGCATTGATTCCGGCATACAGCCCTTGTACTTTTTCAAACTTGTACCGAGTGTTGAAATTGATCCTGTACCGGTCCTCGTCCTCACCCAATCGATAACCCTCATCGCGGTAAACATTACCGGCAGCAACAATATCAAGATTTCCTGCTTTCTGCATATGACTGAAGCTAAGTCCACCGAACTGCTGAAGCTGGTCGCCCCACCACTGCAATTGCTCCCGTTTGGTGTCACCATACCACCCCGTAAACCAACTGATCCGGGTTTCGGGAACATCCTTGGGATAAGCGGTTCTCACGTTAATGACTCCATTCATGGCTGAAGACCCAAACAATGCGGATGATGCACCTTTGATGATCTCGATTTGATCGATATTCTCCACCGGAAGGAAACTCCACTTCACATCACCTGCATCAGCGGCAACCATCGGCAAGTCGTCAACCAAAAGCAGCACCCTGCTACCTGCTCCATAGCTAAAACCACTGCCACCACGAATATTGGCTTGGCCGTCTACAATGTTCACGCCTGGCACCTGCTCCATGACCAGATCCACCGATGTGGCATTGGTGTTCTCAATCAAAGTGGGTTTGATCACATCCATGGAAAC
>JBEAXM010000056.1:0-2917 GCA_041159805.1 Bacteroidota bacterium | reverse complement strand
CAGATAAACCATTGGGAACACTGATTGAGCGGATCTGACTAATCAGCACGGATTATAACTCGACTAATAAACAAATCCACCTCACTACTCACTACTCACTACTCACTACTCACCACCCACTACCCACTACTCACTACTCACCACCCACTACCCACTACCCACCACAATGGTTATATTTACATCATGAAACGCCTTCTGCCGCTGCTGTTCTGTCTCACATTGGTGATGTCCTGCTCCAAGGACGAAACCAATGATATCGCCCAATACTATGTTGATTTCACATTGTATCTGAACGAGCCATCATGTATTGACCTGACAGTGGTAGGTGGATGGATGTATGTAAATGCAGGAACCAAAGGCATCATTATTTACCGTAAATCAACCACCGAGTTTACGGCCTCGGAAAGGAACTGCACCTATGACCCTAATGCAAGCTGTTCGATTGTTGAAGTGTTGTCGGGCATCTCCGCCATCGACTCCTGCTGCACTTCCCGTTTCAGCATCTTCGACGGCAGCGTGATCAACGGCCCCGCCACCAAACCATTGTATCAGTACCGAACGCTTTTTGATGGGAATGCACTGAGGGTGTATAACTAGTTACCGGTGACCGGTGACCGGTGACCGGCTTGCCTCGCCGCAGGCGGGTGGCGACAGCGGGAAGCAATGGAACACGGATTTAGCCGATTGAATGGATCAAAACGGATTTAACAATTGACTTGAATCAAATCCGTGCCGATCAGATTCATCTGTTTTATCAGCGTTCGCACTTTGTTTACATCATCCCCCGCAATGGAACACGGATTTAGCCGATTGAACGGATCAACGCGGACTTAACAATTGACTTGAATCAAATCCGTGCCAATCAGATTCATCTGTTTTATCAGCGTTCGCACTTTGTTTTAATCCTGCTCGGCACTAGAGCTTCGCACGCTTCTGGGAATTCATCCCCCATAAAAAAAGCCCCCATTCGGAGGCCTTTTTAAATTGAATTCGAAATCGAATTTTAATAACGGTATTGCTCCGATTTGAATGGTCCTTGCTGCGGAACACCAATATAGTTGGCTTGGTCTGGAGTAAGCTCGTCGAGCTCTACACCGATCTTGGCCAGGTGCAAACGCGCCACCTTCTCATCCAAATGCTTAGGAAGAGTGTAAACCTTGTTTTCGTAGTTCTTATGGTTCATCCACAACTCAATTTGAGCCAAGGTTTGGTTGGTGAAGGAGTTCGACATTACGAATGAAGGGTGACCGGTGGCACAACCCAAGTTCACCAAGCGGCCTTCAGCCAACACGATGATGTCGTTGCCATCCACGGTGTACTTGTCTACCTGAGGTTTGATTTCCTCTTTGCTGTGACCGTAATTCTCATTCAACCAAGCCATGTCGATTTCATTATCGAAGTGACCGATGTTGCACACAACAGCATTGTGCTTCATCGCACGGAAGTGGCGACCCAACACGATGTCTTTGTTACCCGTAGCTGTTACCACGATATCGGCTTCCTTCACTGCGGTATCCATACGCTTCACTTCATAACCTTCCATGGCGGCTTGCAAGGCGCAGATTGGATCGATTTCAGTAACGATTACACGAACACCGGCGTTGCTGAGAGAATCGGCAGAACCTTTCCCTACATCGCCATAGCCGGCAACTACCGCAACCTTACCAGCCAACATGAGGTCGGTGGCACGGCGAATAGCGTCTACGAGTGATTCGCGACAGCCGTATTTGTTATCGAATTTCGACTTGGTAACAGAGTCGTTGATGTTGATGGCAGGCATTGGCAATGTTCCGTTCTTCACGCGCTCGTGCAAACGCAACACGCCTGTGGTGGTTTCTTCGGAGATACCCTTGATATTGGGGATCAACTCAGGATACTTATCAAGCACCATGTTGGTCAAGTCACCACCATCATCGAGGATCATGTTCAATGGCTGGCGGTCTTCGCCGAAGAATAGCGTTTGCTCAATGCACCAATCGAATTCCTCATTGTTCATGCCTTTCCAAGCATACACCGAGGTTCCGGCAGCGGCAATGGCAGCAGCAGCGTGGTCTTGTGTGGAGAAGATGTTGCAGGATGACCAGGTCACCTCGGCGCCGAGCGCTTGAAGGGTTTCAATCAAAACGGCAGTTTGGATGGTCATGTGCAAGCAACCGGCAATGCGGGCACCTTTGAGGGGCTGGCTTTTGCCGAATTCTTCACGAAGCGACATCAGTCCGGGCATTTCGGCCTCGGCGAGTCGGATTTCCTTGCGGCCCCAATCGGCCAGCGACATATCTTTTACCTTGTGTTTCACGTAGGTGGAGGTTTGGGTGTTAATCATAGCTTTTGGATGATGGTTGAATTGTTATACAAAGGTATTGATAAACACCGTGAGCAGCAAATTGGTTCAGTCTGATGTTGAATATTTTAGCGATTCGCTGTGGATTAATGTAATGATTTGTAATTTAGGGCATTGAAAGCCATGAATGTTTACCAGCAGATCACCCGTTTAAAGTCCGAAGGGGTCAAGCAATTGGCCGTTTTGGTGGATCCCGATAAAACGGGCAACCGCGAGGCGGAATCGCTGGCGCGGATGGCCGAAGACCATGGGGTGGATTACATCTTTGTAGGAGGCAGCTTGTTGTCGGATGGTAACTTGTCGAACTGCATCCGCCGTATCCGCTATGCGTGCTCTAAACCCATCGTCATTTTTCCGGGTAGCATCAGTCAAGTGGATGAGCAGGCCGATGCCATCCTGTTCCTCTCGCTCATCTCCGGAAGGAACCCCGAATTGCTGATTGGCAATCACGTAGTGGCCGCACCTTTGATCCGTGAAAAAAAACTGGAGGCTATTGCTACGGGATATATGTTGATTGAAAGCGGCGCCAATACCACGGCATTGTATATGAGTAATACCTTTCCCATTCCCCATAAC
>JBEAXM010000176.1:0-8215 GCA_041159805.1 Bacteroidota bacterium | reverse complement strand
TGGTGATACCACGTTCCCGCTCCAAATCCATATCATCGAGCACTTGTGCCTGCAAATCCCTTTTGGAAATGGTTTGTGTATACTCCAAAAGTCGATCGGCCAAGGTGCTTTTTCCGTGATCGATGTGGGCGATGATGCAAAAATTCCGAATATGTTCCATAAGGGAGCGCAAAGGTAGCTATAATATGCTCGTGACCCGCCCCTACAAATCCCTATAAGTCTCGCCAATGGTTAATTTTACAATTATCGTGCAACCTAGGGAAGCGCAAGTGAGTCTTAACCCATGAAAAAGCAAACAATGTCGGAGCAGGAACTGGTAGCAGGATGTATCAGTAACCACCCTGAATCCCAAGAAGCATTGTTTAAGCTATTCAGCGGCAAGATGTTAGCCGTTTGCTTAAGATACACTGCAAATCGTGCAGAGGCAGAAGACATATTGCAAGACGGGTTTATCAAGGTGTTCGGGAAGATAGGATCTTTTAAAAATGAGGGGTCCTTGGAGGGTTGGGTAAAGCGAATCATGGTTAACACGGCATTGGATCAGTTAAGGAAAAATAAAAAATTAACAATCAGCGAGTTAGACGAAAATTGGGATGCAATTGATCATCAAAAAACCAGTGATAACCTAGATGCCAAAGATTTGATGAAGCTGGTTCAATCTCTTCCCAATGGCTTTCGCACTGTATTCAACCTGTATGCCATTGAGGGTTATTCACACAAAGAAATTGGTGAGATACTGGGCATCAACGAAAGCACATCCAAATCACAATACTCAAGGGCTCGAAGCCATCTCATGAAAATGCTTGCCGGCTTGGAGCAAACCGAAATTTGAAAACCGTGACCAACAAAGACGAAATAGCAGAACTATTCCGAAATAAGCTTTCGGAACACCAGGAGCCGGTCGATCCAAGTATATGGACCGGTATCCAAGGTAATCTGCATGCCCCAGTTGCAGGTCCCGCGGCCAAAGCAGTTTCCATAGCCAAATCCAGCGGTATTATTAAAACATTGGTTGTATCGGGTTTGATTATTGGCGGTGGAACAATCGGGACATTCATTTACTTGAATTCCACCGAAAACGAAGATGTTTCTCAAAACATTGGAGTTGAAACGATTGTGAGCCAACCCTCAATCCCAGAGGCCATTTCCCTTGAGGGCGCTGAATCGACGCAGACATCTGAAACAAAAGATTCTAAAAATCAGAGCGATGGGTTGTCTGGAACTACACAACCTGTTATCCAGCAAGAATCTTTACCATCAAATTCAGGAACTAGCAAAGAACCAATAACCGATCCATTATCAAGAATCGAAACCAGCCAGAGTTCCAACTTGAACGCAACCATCCAATCCGGTAGTCAACCATCAAAAATTAATTTAGAGGAGCCGGCTGTGGAGCAAACAAAGGACTTGACAGGTGTTAAATCTGACATTACGACCGAAACAAAAAACACAGAAGACATTAATAATCAATATTTAACGAAGAATATTCCGAATATCTTCACCCCTAATGGCGACGGACTTAATGATTATTTCGAAATACCCTTGGCTTACGGCTTAACGCATCAAACCAAGATTTTCGATAAATCCGGCGTATTGGTTGCCGAATTCGACGAACGGTTGGAGGGCTGGAACGGAACGGATCGCAGCAACACCAATGTCTCCAACGGAACTTATTTTTATGTTACTTTTGTCTCTGATGGGAAGTCTGCTCCCAAGCAATACAAAGGATCCATTATTCTGAAACGTTAACTTCAAAATTGAAATAAAATTTAACCGAACCCAACCCATACAAAAACCAATCTGATGAAAAAAGTTCTTACCCTGGTTACCGCCCTTGTTTTTGGTGCATTGGTATTCACAACCACCGAATCCAGAGCCAGTCACGCTGTAGCGGCCGATATCACGTACACGTACGTCGGTCCGAATCAATTCCTGCTGACCCTGCGCCTGTATCGCGACTGTTTTGGAATTCCAGCTCCACCATCGGCTTCGATCTCTTACACCTCCAGCTGTTTCCCCGGAGGTAACATTACATTACAGCCACTTCCAGGAACTGGACAACCCATTCCGAACTCGCCCTGTGTACCTGCGGTAATCACTACCTGTAATGGCGGATCAGGATACGGTATCCAAGAATGGATTTACCAAGGAGTGGTAACACTGCCTGGTCCATGTGTTGATTGGAGATTTGCTTACAACTTGTGTTGCCGCAACGATCAAATTAACACCCTGATCAACCCTGCGAGCTTCAATCTTTACGTTTCCACCACACTGGACAACTTCAACTTCCCAACCAATAGTTCTCCAAGTTTCTCCAATATCCCTGTTACCCAGTTCTGTATCGGAAACCAGTTCTACTACAGCCAAGGTGCAACAGATATCGATGGAGACTCACTTGTTTTCTCTCTGGCGATTTCTGAAACCAACCTGAACCAGCCAGTTACCTATGCGCCAGGTTATGGACCTTTGACCCCACTTGCATCCAGCACCCCAACTGTTTGTAACCCCAACACCGGAACCATTTCATTCACCCCATCACTACTTCAAGTGGGCGTCATGGCCGTTGTTTGTGAAGAGTACCGTAATGGTGTGAAAATCGGACAGATCAAGCGTGATATGCAGATGAAAGTGGTAAGTACCTGCATCGGAACTGCACCATTTGTAATCAGTCCGGTTGACCCCAATGGTAACCCTGCCCCTTACTTCACTGCAAGCTGTGGCGATACTTCCGTTTACATCGTTCTCGATCAGCCCGTACAGTGCGGATCCATCGTAACGACCGACATCCGTATGCTTACGCCACAAGGTCTGCCAAATCCAGTTTTGTCGGCCACCCCGGTTAACTGCATCAACGGACAAACCGATAGTATTTTGGTTACCTTCTTCTATCCTTTGACTGCAGGTATCACCTATGCCTACACCAAAGAGGGCTTTGACGGCAACACCTTCCTTAGCGAGTGTGGTATCGAAGTTCCTGAGTTCGATTCACTCGCATTCAACGTTACCGACCCTGGTGTTTTCAATACCGAACCTGTAACCGTGTCCTGTGCATTCGACTCATTCACGGTGAGCTTTGATTACGACATCATCTGCAACACCCTTTCTGGAAACGGCTCCGAGTTCATACTTGTAGATGCCAACGGCGTATCTTATCCTGTGACCGGAACGTCTGGTTGCAACCAAGGTTCGGGCAACTTCAACAACATCATCACATTCAACTTTGGACAAACCGTTGCACCAGCCACGCCCGTTTATCTGATTGTACAAAACGGAACGGATGCAAACGCCTTCACGAACCGTTGCAACACTTTCATCCTACCAGGCGACACCTTGGCGGTATTGAATGTGATCAACAACATTTCTGTTGATTTGGGAAGCCCACAAACCGCTTGCGACAACGGACCTTTCCCATTGTTGGATGCAGGTCTGCCTGGCGCCACTTATTCATGGTCTGTTAATGGATCAACCATCCCTGGTGCCACTTCACAAACCATATCAGCCAATCAAAACGGAACCTATTCGGTGGTGGTAACCTACTCCGCCGCTTGTAGCGCAACCGACAATGTCAATATCACCATTGTTCCTAGTCCTGTAGTAACATTAGGTAACGATATCGAAATATGTTCAACCGAGCCATTCCCTGTTTTGAATGCAGGAAATGCAGGAGCTACATATCAATGGTATCAAGGAGCCACTGCAATCCCAGGAGCCACTTCACAAACATATCAGACTTCTGCGGCTGGCACTTACTCCGTTTCTGTGACCAATGGAGGTCTATGTTCCGGAACAGATGAGATTATCGTAACCGTGATTCCTTCCCTTCCTGTTTCATTGGCTTCTGACCTCACCATTTGCTCCTATGATACCTATCCAGTGCTTGATGCCGGATTCCCAGGTTCAACTTATGCATGGTCTTTAAATGGCTCAACTGTTGGAGGAAACACCCAGACACTGAACACCAACGCAGCGGGAACCTACACCGTACTGGTCACTTCAGCAGCAGGTTGTACAGGAACCGATGACTTCGTTCTGAACGTAGTTCCCCAACTCACTTTTGACTTAGGAGAAGAGATCTTCGTATGTCTTGATTCTGAAGACGCTCCAATCCTCACTGCGCCCGATATCACAGGTAACAACTACAACTGGACCTTGAGCACTGACCCTGCCTTCACAGGAAGCACCTATAACGTGACTACTGCAGGCTACGGAACATACAGCGTACTGATTACCGATCCTAACGGATGTACAGGAACCGATCAAGTGGATGTAACAGAGCTGTGTGGCTTGGTGATTCCAAACATCTTCACCCCTGGCAACGGCGACAACCTGAACGACTACTTCCAAATTGGAAACATTGAGTCGAACCCGAACACCAAGGTTGTGATCGTGAATCGTTGGGGTAATGAAGTTTACTCTACCGACAACTACAACAATACAACAAATCGTTGGGATGGCGCCGATCTGCCAGATGGCACCTATTTCTACGTAGTAGTTACACAACTTGGTGAGGAATTCAAAGGAACCGTCAAGTTGCTTCGCGCAGAAAAGAACTAATATTCACATGTAATACCAGAAAACGGCCTACTGAATCAGTAGGCCGTTTTCTATTTCAGTATTTTTGGGTCATGAAAGTAACAGAGCATCTCAAGCGTGCGAAAAAAACATTGTTCTCAATGGAGATACTTCCTCCTCTCAAAGGGAAGAGTGTCCAATCGATTTACGATCTGATTGATCCGTTGATGGAGTTCAAACCGCCATTCATCGATGTTACGTATCATCGGGAAGAGTATATCTATAAGAAAAGGGATGGTGGCTATCTGGAGAAAATTGCCATCAGAAAGCGTCCGGGAACGGTTGGTATTTGCTCAGCCATCATCAACAGATATCAAACTGATGCCGTTCCTCATATCATATGCGGTGGCTTTACCAGAGAGGAGACCGAAAACGCATTGATTGAATTGAATTACCTTGGAATAGATAACGTTCTATTATTGAGGGGTGATCCCATAAAAACAGAAACGCATTTCACACCTGAACCTGATGGACATGGTTATGCCATTGACCTGGTTAAGCAGGTAAACCAAATGAACAATGGTCGTTTTTTGGATGAGGACCTTCAAGATGCAGACCCTACCCGATTTTGCATCGGTGTAGCAGGCTACCCGGAAAAACACTTTGAAGCTCCTAGCATGACCACGGACATCCGCCATTTGAAAAGCAAGATCGAAGCTGGTGCCGATTACATAGTCACACAGATGTTTTTCGACAACAACAAGTTCTTTGCATTCGTTGACAAGTGTAGAGCCGAGGGTATAACGGTTCCGATCATCCCAGGACTGAAACCACTGACCACAAGAAAGCAACTCACACTCCTTCCCAAAACATTCCACATCGATTTACCAGATGACCTTGTGACAAGTATCGAATCATGTAAGAGTGATGGCGATATCAAACAAGTCGGTATTGAATGGTGCATTCAGCAATCGAAGGAGTTGATGCAAAAAGGACTGCCATGCCTGCATTATTATACGATGGGCAATGCTGAAACAATCCGAAAAATCGCCTCGGCTGTCTTCTAAGGCAGAAATGAAGTGGATTTCACTTTCAACCTAGGTCAAAAACCTTTTTTGAGATCAGGTGGTCAATGGTTTCTTTTTGACAGGAACCTTGATTTTGACGTTGGTGTAGTATTTGAGTTGCCGTCCTTTGTGAATGGTGTTGGATGACAAATTGTTCCATGATTTCAATTCCTTGACGGTACATCCCAACCTGTTGGCTATGGCATTGAGACTGTCGCCCGACTTGACCGTATACACCTTCTTAACCCGTCTGACTTCGGTTTTGTATTCGGTAACCACATCTTTACCATCATTAACGGCTGGAAGTGATTCCGTTTCGTTCTTTTTCACACCATCGGTGCTGGCAGTTGCCGGATCAACAGTTGGAAATAAGGTGGGCTCCGCTGCAATGAAGGCAGGAACGTAATTGGTCGGCAAACGCAATATACCAGGACCTCCATATTGCGGAATGACTCCCGACTTGTATACTGGGTTCAAATAGGTGATCACATCGTAGGGAAGTCCAATCGTCTCGGAGATCTTTTTCAAAGAAATCTGCTTTTCAATAGCCAGCGTATCCACCTCAAAATAATTGAACGCAGGTTGTACTGCGAAAATATTGTGCTCTGAGGAGTGATTCATGACATAGGTTACTGCAATGAAGGCGGGTACATAACCTCTGGTTTCAGCAGGGAGGTATTGTGAAATCTCCCAGAAATTTGTTTTCCCTCCTGCCCTACGGATGGCTTTATTAACATTGCCAGGGCCGCAATTGTAAGATGCAATCACCAGCAGCCAATCGCCGTAAATCGCATACATGTCTTTGAAGTACTTGCATGCAGCATAGGTTGATTTAATGGGGTCGCGACGCTCATCAATGAATGAGTTGATGGTCAAGTTGTAACCTTTACCTGTATTGTACATGAACTGCCATAATCCGGTTGCTCCGGCTCTTGAAACGGCTATGGGATTTAGAGCCGATTCAACGATTGCCAGATATTTCAGTTCCATTGGTAATCCTTCCTTGTCCAAGGCCTCTTCGAAAAGAGGGAAATACAACTCCGACAAGCCCAAAACCCTACTGGTATGCCCACGCATTTTGTATGCATACAAGTCGATGTAATTACGGACTTGGTCATTATAAACCATAGGTATTGGCGAAGACATCCTAGCCATACGCGCTTTGTATACCTCTTCACTATAAACAGGAACACTTCTATCTGATGTGTTCACCGCCTTGACGCTTGAACTATTGAACCTCAATACGTTGTTCAATTTCACCAAGCTATCCAATGCTTCTACAATGGGGTCATTGGCTGGCAACGGATTGGACTGCTGTGACCAACCTATGGTCGGCAACAATATTGCTATTGTTAATAAGACCTTTTGTATGATGTTGGTTTTCAATTTTTAAGTGAGTTATAAACCGTTAGTAGTTCAAAAATATGCAAATGATTTCAAAACAACAACTGAATTGTCGTCCGATTTTAACAACGAAGGGCTATTTGAGTTATTGGAAAAATTATAAAAGAACTGAAAAATAAATCTAAAAAACTGATAATCAATATTTAAAAATCAAAATATCGATTACCGATTAAATTCTTGATTCCAAAATATAAAAACACAGTATTCGATTCGTTAACAGCATTTTGCGCGTTTCTATATTGGGCTCCCCCCTCCAAATAAAGGTTGCTAGCCGGATTTACCAAATACGAGACTTTTGCCTCCAGATTTATCACATCTGTGCTCAACCCCTGCCCCACTGTATTACCATATTCAAACGGATGAGTCTCGTAGCTGAGCAGGACATTGTTGCCGAAATTCACTGGATTCAGTTCCGCATCCAGGTCATAACCAACCTCGGCCAAGGAGATTCGGGTTGCGCCCTTCCACCTGCCTTTTGAATAAGAAACAGAGGCCAGGTATTCCTTGAAATTGGCTCCTAATGGATGTGCCAGCGGTTGATTGAAGTGGGCATAGGAGGTTAAGGAGGAACGATGCTGATAGGTGTATGGCCTCACATAATTGAACTCGGCAAAAGCATCTAAATTCTTCAAACCAAACAATCCGAAACCACGCCATCCAAATTGGAAGCCGTGCTTGTTTGCCCACCAACCATCGCCTGTTCGCACCTCCGAAATCTTGAATTCGTCAAGGATAATCTGTCCGTACACATGATGGCGCTGGGCCACTTTGTATTTGAAATTCATACCAAGCAAAGCATTATCAGGAGAACCGATGGAAAATTCAACCGGCCTTAAAAACAATACTGGGTTCAAATACGATAGATCATATGCCCTCGTGGAATCATATTTCCAAATGATTGACTCTAACAATCCAATCGACAATCGCTTTCCAATGTTGATGTCGATGTAGTGGAATGTCCCATATTTCCTGTTGTAGCTCCTGTCTTCGCCCTTACCATCGGGACCATCCAGGAACATGGTGTAAAGAACCATGTACTTGATTTTCCAAAAATTGGCGTTGACCTTTAAAAAAGGATAGTGGTAGCTATTATCGGATAGCAACAGCGACCTGTAACCATCTCCAATGAAGTTTTTGTCGTAGCCCAATTGAAAACTGAAATACTTGGGCAGGGCATAAGAAATGGAACCTGAGGAAACACCATAATCAAATCCTCCATAAAGCTTTTTGGT
>JBEAXM010000153.1:0-2827 GCA_041159805.1 Bacteroidota bacterium | reverse complement strand
GGGTTCAATCGCAAATTAATTTCTATTTTCGCCTCCCAAACCCTTTGCCACCATGAGTCTTCACATTTCTGCCGCTCCCGGCTCCATTGCGCCCGTAGTACTAATGCCAGGTGATCCGCTTCGTGCCAAGTTCATCGCCGACAACTTCCTCGAGAATGCGCAGCTGGTAAGCCATACACGCAATGTGTTTTTCTATACCGGCACCTACAAGGGCAAACGCATCAGCGTTGGTGCCAGCGGCATGGGTTGTCCATCCATTGGCATTTATTCATATGAACTTTACAAGGAGTACGATGTGCAGTGCATCATCCGCATCGGCACCTGTGGTTCCTACCATTCCCACATTGGTCTCTACGAAATCATCAATACCGATTTTGCTTGCAGCGAGTCCACCTTTGCTCATTGTGCATTCGGTTTCGAGGGCGATCAAATGGTCCATCAAGGCAATGCATTCGACCATATCAACAAAACAGCTTCTGCAATGGGATTGAACATCCGTTCAGGCAATATCCACTCCAGCGATGTGTTTTACCGCGCTACACCTGGCATCCCCGCAGTAGCACAAAAACATGATTGCCTTGCAGTGGAAATGGAGGCATTCGCGTTATTCGCCAATGCGCGCTATTTGAATCGGTCTGCCGCTACGCTGCTAACCGTTTCGGATGTGATTCCTACGCGTGAAGAAATTTCGCCCGATGCCCGCGAACGCTCGCTCAAAACCATGATCGAGCTGGCTTTGGAGTCCGGAACTACTTTGTAAGGAATCGGTTATTCCACAATCACTTTTCTGATACCCGTTCCTGCCTCAGAACGCACTTCCACAAAGTAACAACCAGCTGCCATGCCTTGCGTGCTGATGCTTGCGGACGCTGTTGAGATGGCTTGCTGGCTCACTAAACGGCCGTCTATAGAAAGCATCCTCACTTCGTAAGTGTTGCCAGCTTTGAAATCAGGCAAGCTGATGCTAACACTGCTTCCATTGGCAACAGGGTTCGGATAAGCTGTAAATGACAGCCCACCTACGGTTTCGTTCACGCCGGAGAACATGGCCGATGGATCCAGCACAAACAATCCGTTTTGCATATCAGAAACCAATACCCGTCCGCTGGGCAAGTAGGGATAGGCACCCCATGCCCCCTGATAGGCGGGCGATGGATACGGTCCGCCCATAGCAGTTTGGTTATGGGTATCGAAATATCCCAAACGCACCGGATTGGTTGGGTTGGCTACATCATACACCTGCAAGCCGTCTTGGTAATAGGCAATGTAACATGTGTTACCAACAATAAAAGGATTGTGCGGCGTTGGACCAGGATTGCTTTGAAAAGTAGCCGTAACCGTGAGGTTGCTCAAATCGCTTACATCAAGCACCTTCACAGGCAGTCCATTGGGCACCTCATCCATGAATACCAAGGTTTGTCCATCATCTGTAAGGGCGCTACTGTGGTTGTATCCCTGCCCAGGATAAGAGGTGAGGGAGGCCAGCAGCACGAAGTTGTTGGTGGTACGGTTATAACGGAAGATAAACAACCCGTCGAACGAGCTGGAAGCGTAAATCGTATCATTACGCACATACATGTCGTGCACCTGGTTCGTGGGAAGCAAGTTGGGGTAGTCGTTTTTGATAGAGCGCAGGAAAACCGGATTAGTGGGGTTCGATAAATCAAACACCGACATGTTGCCTTGAATACCCGATCCTGCAAAAGAACCACCACTTACAATGCCACCATACAACAATCCGTCTTCTACAAAGATGGTGTGGCAGCGTTCAAACAAGGTGTTGTCGTCGTACACCACATGCACCGAGTCGGGCAGGTATTGCAGATCCACGATTTGTAAACTGTTGGGAGGCGAATCATCGCTCACCAAATAAGCGTAATGGTCATAGGTTTTGATTTCCCTCCAAATGCAACCCGATCTTCTGCCAGGCACATAGTCGGCTACCACTGGTGTCAAAGGATTGGTCACATCTATGAAGTAAACACCTCCGGTGGATCCAATCAAGGCGTATTCACGACCTGCACCATCATTCCAACCCCAAATGCCGTTGTACCGAATGCCGTAGTTGGGTTCGGCAGGAACGGCGGGGTTATCCCATTTTGAGAGGAAAGAAATGTTTTGCGAGTCGTAAGTGGTTTGAGCGGTAGCGGTATGGAACCAGGCCTGAACAGTCAAGGCCATTAGCATTACCAGTATGGGTTTTTTCATGTTGAAGGAGTGATTCTTAAACGTAAAGGTACGGAACGCATCCGTTTTCAAGCCAGCTTTTTGAGAACAAATCCTACCTTTACCTTCCATGAACAAAATCAGAGGCTTACTACTGCTCATATGGTTGCTCCCCTTTGCGGGGATGGGGCAAAGCCCGAACACGGATTGGTTTGCCGATGCGCGACTCGGGATTTTCATCCACTGGGGCATTTATGCCGTGGATGGCACCAGCGAAAGCTGGAGCTTTCATAACCGCGAAACCACCTACGCGCAATACATGTCGCAGCTGCAACGCTTTGATGCGACTCGATTCAATCCCGATGCATGGGCCAACCTCATTGCCGAGAGCGGCGCGCGGTATGCTGTGCTTACCACCCAGCACCACGATGGCGTGGCCCTGTGGAACACCAAGCAGCGCACACCCTCCAACCAAAAGGGACTTTGGAACCCTCAGAAGCCATTGAGCATCGTACATCAATCACCCGCCGCGCGGGATCTGGTAACCCCTTTTGTGCAGGCAATCCGCAGCAAAGGCGTCCGCTTTGGTGCCTATTACTCACTGCTCGATTGGTCGCATGATGATTACCCCGGCTTTTTAAAGGACAGCACACGCTATAAG
>JBEAXM010000049.1:0-11961 GCA_041159805.1 Bacteroidota bacterium | reverse complement strand
AGTGATAGAAGCACTTCATTCCTTCAAAAATGAAACGAACGCCAAAGGTAATTTCGGAGTGAATCTGATTGTTCAGAAGACCAACAGCTACATGGACGACCATTTGAAGGTCTGTGTGGCTTCTAAGGTTCCGTTTTACATTACATCTCTGGGAAGCCCACAAAAAGTAATTGAGCAGGCACGAAGCTATGGCGCCAAGGTGTATTGCGACGTCACCAATTTGAAGCATGCAGAAAAGGCCGCATCATTGGGCTGCGACGGGTTCGTGGCGGTTGGTCAGGGTGCGGGAGGACACGCAGGACCGCATCCGCTTTCGGTCTTGATCCCAGCCCTTAGCAAGGAGTTTCCTTCCCTACCAGTAGTTGCCGCTGGTGGAATTGCCACTGGGGCAGGCATTGTTTCAAGTTTGGCCCTGGGAGCGCAAGGAGTCTCCATCGGAACCTTGTTCATTGCTTCCAAGGAGGCCACCATAAGCGATGCATATAAGAACGCGGTTGTAAATGCCGGGATGGATGATATTGTCATGACCGAGCGGCTTTCGGGCACCCCTTGTTCAATAATTGAAACGCCGTTTGCAAGGCAAATCGGATACAAACAAGGCTTTTTGGAGAAGTATTTGTCCAGGAACAGGTACACCAGAAAATATTTCAAGGCATTGGTTCACATACAAGGATTGAAGAGGTTGGAGCAGGCCATAAAACCCGGCAACTACAACAACCTGTGGTGTGCGGGTAAGTCATCCGAGTTAATAGATGAAATCAGGTCCGTATCCGAAATTGTGAGCAAGCTTGATTCGGAAATGCGCATTTCAATGAGTCATCTATCGAACCTGTTTCCCGATGAAGGATAAATGGATATGGACGATTGCTGAAAAGTCGGAGCAATCCCGGTTTTACCGGTTTTTGTTGAACTTGATCTTGAGGAAAGCCATTCCCTTCAATGCTCCGCATGGTTTTCGTGTATTCTCCATCTCGAAAGGAAGAGTAGGAGCGAAGCTGCCCAACAAAAGAGTCAACCGCAACCATGTCAACAGCATCCATGCCTGTGTGTTGGCTGCACTTTGCGAATACGTAGCCGGGTTGGCGGTGATGACTTTGCTTGAGCCCTCCAAATATAGAATGGTATTGAAATCTTTACACATGGAGTATCATTATAGAGCAAAAGGAGAAGTTCATTGTCTATACGATATTGATCCAAAGAAATTTGAACAGGATGTGATCCTTGTTTTGGATAAGAACGATTCCGTGTTCTACGAAACAGAGTCTAGGGCTACAGACCTGGATGGAAACGTGGTTTGCACCGGCAGGGCTATGTGGCAGATCAAGAAGTGGAGTCAGGTCAGATCCAAATGATGATCACCTGCCAACCACCACAACCCTTTGGGTTTTGAAAACCTGGCGATCATTGCGAATGGTTAACAGGTAGACGCCATTGGAAAGGTTGTAGGTTTCGATTTTGACAGGCCAATCAACAACAGGTATGCCCATCAGTGCTTTTCTTCCTGATATTTCAAATAGTTCAACAATAGCGTTTTCAATATTTGAATAGACGGTGATGGGTTGGCCTTGGCTTACTGGGTTGGGAGAAACCAATGCAGGAGTTTCAAAACCTGGTTCAGCCAATGATGTCAGTCCGCAATTGATAAGCGTGTTCAAGGCATTCACTTTTCCTGCGCCCCAGGTATTATTGGGCAGCTGGTTGCCTGTGAATGAGTCTTGAACCGCACATTGCATGATGGCGTTTTTTATTTGGGCATAGTCTGCGTTGGGGTAGGCCTCTTGGAAAAGCGCGGCTACTCCGGCAACAACTGGTGCCGAGGAGCTGGTTCCCCCATCCCTGAAATGGAAACCGCCTTGTGAAATCAACGGCACGGCTACAGGAATGGTTTGCCATTGACTGAGCAACGATAACTGTCCACTTGAAAGGGTGATGCTTCCCGGAGCTGCAATGTCTGGTTTTATTCTTCCATCGCGGGTTGGACCTCGGCTCGAGTTTGCAACAATCTGTCCGGCGGTTCCGATGGTATCGGTGTAAATGTTTCCATTGAAATCGTAGTAGAATGTTCTGTTTTGGTGGTTGCCAACAGTGATCACCTCGTCAAGGCATTGGAAGCCACTCACAATAGTCGAGTTGAAATCGGGGTATTTGTAAAACACCATATCAGGTACGGTGTTGACCGAAGGCAGTCCTGTAGATTGGAATCCCGACTGGCTGGTTCCCGCACCGTCATAGAATTTCCAAATATCGAATTTGCCGGAGCCGGTGGTTGACAATCTCCATTGGTAGGAATTTGAATCCGGCCGAATGATCATCTCTGTCAAACAAGCAGGTCCTTGCAAGCTGCTGTAGAAATCAATGATTGCGAGTCGGTCGCCGTTCGGAGAAAAAATAGTATCTTTTTTAGGAACACCTTGTGAGTAGTTGAAGTTCCTGAAGGCAGTTCTGCCTCGGAATGAGGGGTCTGTCAGGTTTGCATCGGCACCCACAGAGAACCCAATGTTGTTGAAAGTGGCTGTATCGCCCCATATTTGTAAATAGGTGAACTGATAGCTTGGATTGTGCCTGACCCAGGTGAATGAGGTGTCGGACGTAACGTTGTATCCCAAATGGAAGTTCCTGTTCCCTGCATTTCCCGCGGCGGCTACCAAGGTGCGACCAGTCTGCTGTGTGATCATGTTTTTGATCATCAGCGATTGTAAGTCATGACCATCGTGCGAACCATAATAGCTTCCCAAGCTGGCGTTTATGATGCAAGGCAATCCGAGTTGTTGTGCCTTGGTGAAGATGTAATTGACCGCGTCCATGATTGTGGGATTGGTCGTATTATTGAAATTGATGGCAACCTGAATTAATACCGCTTCGGGAGCAACTCCCGTGTTGGTTCCATTGGCGCTTCCGTCTCCTGCGGCTATTCCGGAAACATGGGTTCCATGACCAAATCCTTGTTCGTCATTTGTTTGTGCATTACCTGCATTGATTTCACCCTCATCCCATTCCTGTCCGTAACCAAATGGCTGTGGAGTGTTTGCTGCATTGGGTTTGCGTTGGTCCCAAATGAATTTGATCCTAGTATTTCCAGTTGAGTCTTTTAGATCGGGGTGGGTCAAGTCACAACCGGTATCGATGATTCCAATTGCGATTCCTGACCCTTTGTATGATGAACCAAGAGGCGGTTGACCCAGGTGAACGGGGTTCACTTGGATGGTGGAACGCATGGAGTCATTCAATAACTCATATTGCTGCTGAGGCCTCTCAATACGAGCCACCCTGTTTGATTTGCAAAGTTCAGCAAGTGCAGCGGGTGTGACAATGACCGAAGCGATGTCTCCATAGGAGTATCGGATAAGGCCATTCGCCCTGGATACGATGTTCTGGATGTGCACCATATCCCCTTGGACCAGCACATGTACCGGATCATTACTCAGGGCTCGTCCTGAGGCCAACTTGTAAAGCTCATAATCCAACTTTTCAAAGCCCTGACCGATTGATACTGAGGAAGCCAGTGTGAGCAATAAGCAAATGCTTAGAATCCGATGCTTGATTAAAACGATAACCATGGTTTTGAAGGTATTTGTTGTCACAAGTTAATAATCAACAAGGGAAGGCGGTTAATGTTCATACAATTATAGTAATTATCCACAATCCTCTTTTTGTGTACCAAATTAATTGCCATGACGTTATTTTTGCATACCTACTTAAACGCAAAATGAAACCAATCAAGAATCTTCTCCTGCTTTGCATATTTATTTGCTTGCAATCCCCCTCATATTCATTGAGTCCTGTGCGCGAATATGCCGTTACCCCGGATAAGTTTGGAATGAGCTACAAGGAAGAGCAGATAAAGACTCAGGATGGTGCAGTCCTCAATGCCTGGTTTTTTGAGAACGCCAAAAAAAACCCGAATTGGATTGTCATTTCAGGAAGTGGCGATGGGAACATGGCTGATAATTTGGAAATTGTGAATGCATTGCTTTCGACAGGTTACAATGTGGCTACATATGACTACAGAGGATATGGCAAAAGCAGTGATTTCAAGATAGACCCTGATCTATACATCTACCCTCAGTTCATCACGGATTTAAATGCCGTTTTGGATTATTTGAGAAAATCACGAGCCATTACCAAGTTCGATTTGTTCGGGTTGAATATTGGCGCAGGGTTGTCCATAGGTGTTGGAGCAAACCGTACTGAAACCAAAAAAATAATTGCTGATGGGCCATGGACAAGCTTGGAGGGAATGAAGTCGCGTATCAAATCCAAGACAGGCAAGGAGCCGGTTATGCCTTTTGGGTTTGATAAGAATCATGAACCTGTTTATGCCTTTGATAAGCCCAAAGGTGGTCCCAAAAGTCTTATGATCATTGTATCATCAAAAGATCCTTTGGTTGGTCCTGCGGAAATCAAAACCATCAAAGGTGCAACGGAGGTTTATGTGGTGAAGGAAAGTGGTACCAACCAAGAAAACTATTCCTCAAACAAGGACGTCTACTTCCAAAAAGTGTCAAAGTTCTTGACTGGCAAATAGGGCTTTTTAGAGCAGGTTGTTCACCGCCTCGACCCCTTTCAGCTCAGGAATGGCTTTAAGAAGGGATTGTTCAATCCCTGCCTTGAGGGTCATCTGACTCATGGAGCATGAACTGCATGCGCCTTGAAGCTCCAACTTTACAATCATATCCTCGGTGACCTCCACTAAGGAAACATTGCCGTTGTCAGCCTCTAGATAAGGGCGCAACGAGTCCAGTGTGGACTCGATTCGTTGCAGCAACATGGGGTCGTTGTGAATCACGGTGCGAATGTAGTGAATAGACTCAATATGCGTTTGCCTGAACAGGTCTGGTGGGTTCTGCCGTTGCGTTACGTATGGCAACTTGTTGCGCCAGGTTGGCAGCAGTCATCATCAATGCCACAGCAGCCGATGAGTCGTCCTGAAGCACTGCAGGTGCACCAGTATCACCACCTTCACAAACAGCTTGAACTAATGGAATTTGCCCCAGCAATGGCACATGAAGCTCCTCCGCCAGGGATTTGCATCCCTCCTTACCGAAAATAAAATATTTGTTTGAAGGCAATTCCGCTGGAGTGAACCAAGCCATGTTTTCCACCAAACCAAGCACGGGGACTTTTATGCTATCCATTTGAAACATGGCAATGCCTTTTCGGGCGTCAGCCAGCGCAACTTTTTGAGGGGTGGAAACAACCACAGCCCCTGTTACGGGTACTGCGGAAACCAGCGTGAGGTGGATATCACCCGTCCCGGGAGGCAAGTCAATCAGCATATAGTCCAACTCACCCCAGTCGGCATCCGAGAACAATTGTCGGAGGGCTTTGGATGCCATTGGGCCGCGCCATACGATGGCCTGAGACGGGTCGACCATGAATCCAATCGAAAGCATCTTCACTCCGAATTTTTCTACGGGAACCATGAGCTGTTTGCCATCGCGTTCGGTCACATATAGACTTTCATTTTCAACCCCGAACATGATGGGCAGGGAAGGTCCATAAATGTCTGCGTCTATCAAACCAACTTTTGCCCCGGTTTGTGCCAAGGCTATGGCGAGGTTAACGGCCACGGTTGACTTCCCAACGCCCCCTTTCCCAGAGGAGACGGCAATGATATTCTTTACTCCGGGTAGCAAATTGCCATCTGCTCCCCGTCTGCTGGTCACATCTGCAGTCATGTTTACGGTTACCTCGGCTTGTTCATCAACAAAATGGATGATCGCGTTGATACATGCCCTTTCAATCAGCGCTTTCAGCGGACAAGCGGGAGTGGTGAGTACCACCGTGAAAGAGACTTTTTTACCATCTACTTGAACATCCCGAATCATGTTCAGCGTAACCAGGTCTTTTTTCAAATCCGGTTCTTCCACATTTCGCAGTGCGTCGAACACTTGCTCTACCGTTATGCTCATTTCTTGTTTTTTTGCAAAGTTAACCAATCAATGCGGGTCCAATTCCTGTTGCGGATCCCAAAAGTGTTTTTCAAAATCCACCACACGGTCCTCCTTCACCACCACCCCTTCCGATTCCAATAGTTGCTGCATCATATCGGGGCTACCGAAATGGTGCTTGCCGGTGAGCAAGCCGTTTCGGTTTACCACCCTTTGAGCGGGTACAGGAGGGGTAACAGAGTGTGATGCATTCATAGCCCAACCGACCATTCTGGAGGATCCCTTGGAGCCAAGGCATGATGCAATGGCACCATAGGTAGTTACCCTTCCTTTGGGAATCAGTCTTACTATTTCATAAACGGCTTGGAAGAACGAAAGTTTATCGTTTTTATGGACCATTGTTTCAAAAAACGAGGGCCGTCACTTGTGACGGCCCTCGTTGGTAATAAGGATAAACTATTGAATAATGACTTTCCTGAAGGTGACATGCTCACCGGATGATATGGATACGGTGTAAACACCTTTGCTCAATCCGCTAACGTCGAACGTTTGTATATGATCGGATGGCAAGGCATCGAACTTGTTTTCAAGCAGAACTTTTCCAACAACATCATGGAATGAAACTTTCACATCCCTCTTCGGAGCTTTGCCGAAGTTGATGCTGAGGGACTCAGAAGCCGGGGTCGGGAACAGTGAAATGTCTTTTCCAAATCCGGATTCACTGATACCGGATCCTATGCAGGCCAACAGCGATATGTCATCCACAAAGAAGCTGGTCACACCGGAGTTGGCGCCATAAATCCGTGAAAAGAACTTGAGCGTATGGGTCTGGCCATCGGCATAGGCGTTGAGGTTCACCGACTGAAGACTGTAACCGATTTGCCCACACAGATTTGAAGAGCCCGTGGTTGCAAAAAGGGTGTCGGAGTCAACCACCACCTTGAGGAAGTCGTCGGGACTGTCGCATTCGGGCTGCTCCAGCCAGAAGTATAAGGTGAGGTCATTGTTGGAGGCAACTGGTCCGAAGGATTGTTCAATGGATGATTCCTCGAAGGTGGGAATGCCACCGAACCAAGACCAATAGGTGCCTGTTCTAGGACCTGTTCCGCCACCGTTACCACATCCTGCCAAATCACAAAGCGGTGTGCCGAAGTTGGTGGATGCCTCGGTCCATGATCCTGACCCCGGTCCGTTTTCAAATCCTCCATCGGTTACGTTTTCGTTGCATGCAAGAACAGCAACCCAAAATGTGAAGGTGTTGTTTCCGCAGGAGTTGGTCACCGTAAGACTTACATTATAAAATCCGGCTGCTGCATAGGTATGAACAGGGTTTTCTGCGGTGCTGGAGTTACCATCTCCAAAGTTCCAGGAGTAAGATGAACCTCCGGTTGAATTGTTATCGAAATAGACGGTCAATCCTGTTGCGCTGGAGGTGAATGTTGCGACAGGAGCTCCATTGAACACATTGATGCTTTTAGTTTTTAGGTCGGTACAGCCACCCACAGTTACCGTGTAGGTGATTGCGACAGGTCCGTTAAGGCCGCTAGGATTGAAGGTGGATCCGGATACACCTGGACCGGACCAAGTACCTCCAGTGGTACCTGTGACCAAGCTATTCAAGTTTATGGGAGCGGCATTGGAGCATAACGTGCTAGGTGCATTCCAATTGGCAACAGGACCGTTATCGAAAATCAATTTCCATTCGATGATTGAGCCCGTATCGAACCCGACATTATCGGAAACAAAAAGCTGCCAATTGCCATTGGGGTTACCACCTCCGGCATTGATGATATCCAGATTGGTTCCCAAGGCAGCCGTAAAATTCCCTGATATGGAAGGGGTATTTGGGTTACAAACATTTTCCATTTCATTTCCTAGGCCTCTCTCCACACATGCTACAATGTTGTCGCCATCGCAACCATTTAAGGTTGCAGGGACACCGGGACGATCCAAAAGGGACACGGTGGTTCCGTTTGGTGCAATTAAACGCACAATCAAATCACCAACCCACGTGTGATCAATCGAAAAACAGACGCCGGCAAGTTTGCAATCCACGCCAAGCGTGTTCCCGCTGATGCCGGTAATTGTTTTACTATCGGTCACCCCGTTGGGGTCGTCATCAGGGATAGCAATGTTCAGCAAAGCAAATGTGGTAGTGTCAGTGCAACCGCTTCCTCCACCGGATGGACAGCTTTCCAAAACCACATCATCCACAAAGAAGTTGGTTACGCCTCCATTGGCTGAAAAGGTGGTCGAGTTGAACTCAATCAGGTGAGGATTCCCATCTGCGAAAGCTGAAAGGTTGACGGTTTGTAATACATAGCCCGTAGTACCGCAAATGGGATTGCTACCGGTTGTCTGGTACACTTGTTGACCATCAACACGGACTTCGAGGAAGTCTTGAGGGCCATCGCATTCGGGTTGTTCCAGATAAAACTTCAATGTGATGGTGTTATTGGTCGGAAGCACTACTGATTGAGAGACAGTGCCGGTTTCAACACCTCCCGAAAAGCCTCCAAAGTAGGCCCAGTAATTTCCAGTTCTAGGACCGGTGCCACCTCCATTGCCACAATTGGCAACGTCACACAGCGGAGTTCCGAAATTCGTTGAGTTTTGGGACCAGGCGGGTCCAGCTGGCCCTGACTCAAATCCACCGTCAACGACCAGGTTCGGACATCCTCCGCCACCGCCAGAAGTTGCAAGTATCGATACATCATCTACGAAGAAGTTGGTTGTTCCACCTCCGCTCGAGAATGTGGTTGAGAAGAACTCGACGTCGTGTGGCTGGCCATCAGCAAAGGTTGACAAGTTGATGGATTGTTGCGAGTAGCCAATCAAACCGCAAAGGTTACTGGCCCCATCTGTCGAAAACACCGTTGTGCCATCAATGCGTACTTCAAGAAGGTCTTGTGGACCATCGCAAACAGCTTGTTCAAGCCAAAAGGACATCGTTACACTCGCGCCGGAAGGTATGACCACTGTTTGGGTTAACGATGAGGTCTCAACACCTCCAGGAAACCCACCGAACCAGGCCCAAAAGTTACCTGTTCTGGGACCGGTTCCCGATCCGTTTCCGCAAGTTGCAAGATCACATAACGGGGTTCCAAAGTTGGTTGAGCTTTGAACCCACGCCGTGCTACCTGATCCGCCCTCGAAGCCACCATCCACGATTAGTTGGGTTTGACCCCATGAGTAAGTTGACAATAACAAGGCTGTCGATAACGCAGCCAGGAATATGTATTTGTTTAGTTTCATGCCTTTGCTTCCTCCTTTGATTAGTCGATGATAGTGTATTTGTTACCATTCTCAAGCAAAAACCTTTGTCGATCAATAGGTAGTTTGTTGAAATCCTTACGACTGATGGCATAGGGATTTTCCCTTTGCAGGGGGGTGCATGACTTACCACTGTTTTCATTGGAAGTGGCAGTAATGGCACCACGTTTCTGGCTTGCCATTTCCGGATTCAATACAGCCGTATTTCCAGTGGCGGGTGCTTGTGCATTGTCAACATCCAATGAAGGCGATGCAATCTTTTTGTTTCCGGGAGACTTTTCATGGTTTTGGGCTTGAGAAGCTCCAGCCATCAACAAACTTCCTAGAAGCAAGGAGGTCGAAATCAGGAATTTGAAATTCTTGTACATGTGTTGAATATTTGATCTACTACAAACCTAATGAATTCTGTGAAAAAATGCATCAACAATGGGGAATAAACAATAATGCTGTTAAACAGACGAATGCAATATTGTGACTGTTTTCAAAAAGAGGCATTTTAGGTAACTTAGCAGTCTGTAGGGATTCGCATGACTTCAATAAAACATATCGGGTTGTTAACCTCTGGTGGTGATAGCCCGGGTATGAATGCCTGCATAAGGGCAGTGGTACGTAGTGCCATCGGGTCCGGCTTGAAGGTTTCAGGCGTAAATAGAGGATATCAAGGGCTGATTGAGGGTGATTTCCAGGAGTTGAATGCCAGGTCGGTAAGTAACATCATACAAAGGGGTGGAACTATTTTAAAATCGGCAAGAAGTCAAGAGTTCCTCACATTAGCAGGGCGTGAAAGGGCATATAAGAACCTCTCCACTCATGAAATTGACGGCTTGGTAGTCATAGGTGGTGATGGAACATTTAGGGGGGCTGAACAATTCAGGAAGGAATTTGGAATACGATCGGTTGGGGTTCCTGGAACTATCGACAATGATCTTTCCGGCACAGAATACACGCTGGGATTTGATACTGCTGTGAACACCGCCGTTGATGCGATTGACCGCATACGCGATACCGCGGCATCTCATGACCGCCTTTTCTTCGTTGAGGTCATGGGTAGGCATGCTGGACACATCGCGCTCCATGCAGGCATTTGCTCAGGTGCTGAGGCGATCTTGATGCCCGAAACACCAACAGATATTCCTGCTCTTGTGAATCATTTGGCAATAGGCCGTGCAAATGGTAAGACTTCCAACATCGTTATTGTTTGTGAAGGAGACGAAGCAGGTGGCGCTTTCAGCATCGCCCAGCAAGTAAGATCCTTGGCTCCGGAATATGACACGAAAGTCACCGTGCTGGGTCACGTCCAACGCGGCGGCGCCCCTAGTGCACTCGACCGTCTTCTGGGTACACGCTTTGGTGTAGCGGCGGTAGAAGGGCTTCTAGAAGGTAAGACAGACGTGATGGTAGGCCTCAAGAATGGGAAAATCATTTATACCAGCTACTCGGATTGCATCAACGAACAACATGGACCTGATCCTGAACTATTGAGGATTTCCGGAATAACCAGCATTTGAAACATATGGGAAAAACATTGGTGGCCGATAGTGGTTCCACGAAAACAGATTGGAGATTGATTGAAAACGGAGCGGTTGCGCTGGCTTGTGAAACCAAGGGTTTCAATCCCATGTTTACTGACCATGATTACATTGTTCGCGAAATCTTGTCAAACACAGACCTCGCTCCATTAAAAGGCGCTGTTGATCAAATTCACTATTTCGGAGCGGGTTGCTCCAGTCAGGAGCGTAAGAACATAGTGGTTGATGCCTTGGCATCCGTATTCGGATCGTGCCGAATCAATGTTGATCACGATATGATGGGTTGTGCCATTGCCTTGTGTCAGGGTGAGCCAGGCATAGCTAACATCATCGGCACAGGATCCAATTCTTGTTATTTCGACGGCAAATCCGAACTCATAAGTCATCATGGGTTAGGTCATATACTGGGTGATGAGGCAAGTGGAAGCTACTTCGGAAAACGGCTGGTGGCATATTTCCTGTACGGGTTGATGCCATCCCATTTGAGCGATTCGTTTTTCAATACCTATGGCACCACCAAGGAAATCGCTCTGCAGAAAGTTTACAGGGAGCCATTGGCTAACGTATACCTGGCATCGCACGCAGGATTTCTATCGGCACACCGCGGTGAACCGTTTATTGAGCAATTGATTCGGAAAGGCCTTGTGGAGTTCGTTGAAACCAATGTTCAAAGCTATCCCCAACACAAGAGCATACCGATACACTTCACGGGATCCATCGCATATCACTTCAGGGATGTTCTGATGGAGGTGCTTTCAGAAAAAAAACTGATGTGCGGCAGTATAATTCAGAAGCCTATCATCGGGCTCTGCGAGTATTACCTCAAATCTTGACCGACTCGGGTATGAAAGCCCTTGCATCACCTCCGTTTCGAATGATATCCCTGACGATGGTGGAGGAGATGGATTCATGTCTTGGGTCGGAAAGCAGGAATACGGTTTCAATGCCTGGATTCAAGGCATTATTGACCACCGATATTGACTTTTCAAACTCATAGTCGGATGCGCTTCTTATTCCCCTTACAATGAACCGTGCTTCATGAAGCTTGCAAAAATCAACGGTCAGTCCTGAGTAGGGCATTACGGTAACACGTTCAACATCGGCAAAAGCCGCTGTTGCCATGGCTATCCGCTGAGCTTCGTTGAACATGTATTTTTTTTCGGAGTTTGAGCCAACCCCTACAATGACATGCTTGAATAGGGAAGTTGCCCTTCTGACCAAATCAACATGACCAATGGTTACAGGATCGAAGCTGCCAGGGAAAACTG
>JBEAXM010000324.1:0-7649 GCA_041159805.1 Bacteroidota bacterium | reverse complement strand
CCAATTGAATTAAATGCGATCTTAATTAGCATGTGATTCTTATAGCTATTGAATTACAATTGCAAAACAATATATGATATGCAATCTAATAAAATAGGCTGTTAAAATTCATTACCAAATTGCTGGATACAAATCAAAATCAAACCATGGAATCAGGAAACCATTACATCATCAAAGGAGGAGAGGAAGGAAAAAAACGTCTCAACGCATTGGCAAATGTATTGGAATCGCAAACGCGCTCATTGATAAATTCGGTTGGCGACATGGCGGGGAGGAAATTTCTGGATGTTGGCTGCGGAGGCGGAAATGTGTCAATGATGGCTGCTGAACTGGTGGGAAAGGAAGGTCATGTCACTGCGGTTGATTTCGACCAGGAGATCATCCACCTTGCCATCAAAGATGCACAAGATACCGGCATTGAAAATATCACCTACAGGGCGCTGGACGCATATGCACTCGACTACAAAAACCAATTCGATGTGGCATACTCCCGATTCCTGCTTTCACATTTACAACAGCCCCAATTGGTATTGAACAAAATGGCCAAGAGTGTCAAAACAGGGGGCAGGGTTATTGTGGAAGACATTGACTTCAGCGGTCATTTCTGCCATCCATCTTGCGATGCATTCTCCGATTATGTCAATTATTTCTCCACCGCATCAGGAAACAACGGCCAAGACCCGAACATGGGATTACGACTTTTGGAATTATTCCGGCAAGAGCCCCTGCTGGACAACATGGTATTTGATGTGATTCAACCATGCCACTCAGAAGGTGCCGGCAAATGGATGGCCTACAATACCATGGATAAGATCAAAGAAACCGTCGTAAAGCAAGGGCTGGCAGATCTTGCTGCCATCGAAAAGGTACTTGCTGAATTAAAAACATTCACCGAAGACACCAGCACCATCATCAGCCTACCCAGGATTTTCAGGGTGATGGGTTATAGATCAACATAATTAGGAAAAGTGGATTCAGAAAATTGTAGTTACAAGTAGCTCACAAGGCATACCAACCAATCCGTTCAAATCTGAAAAATCAGTATCATCCGTATTCATTTTCTCAAAAAGAATAAAATGAGATGGATCTATTACCATACTTTTTATTTTACTTTACACCATGACTATGGTATTCCTGTCTCTCGGAGCAATTGCCATTACAGGGGCATTGCTGCGACGCATTTTTCCGAACTGGAACATCGATGATTTTCGCAAATCCATCAACATGCTGGTGCTGTATGTGCTTTTACCTGCACTGGTTTTCAAAGTCATTTACACTTCCGAACTGAGTCAAGAGCTTTACCAGGTACCACTGGCCGTTGCCGCCGGTGTTTTTGGTTGCTTAGGTGCTGCCTGGTTGGTTATCAGGTGGGCACCTATAGCCAATAACATCAAAGGCCCTCTCATTCTGGCAAGCGCATTCGGCAATGTTACCTACCTCGGCTTACCAGTCCTGCAAGGTGTTTTTGCAAACCAAGGGCTCGATGTTTCGAAAGTGGCGATTCTCTGCGAAGTAACCGTTGCCCCACTGAACCTTATTGCCGGCTCCATGTTGGCGATGAGCTTCAGCGAAAACAAAGGCCTTGGCTTCGTACACAGCTTGAAGCAAGTAGCCAAACTACCACCCATTTGGGCATTGGTAATCGCGTTAGCAGCCAAATACCTCCAAATTCCTTTGCCTACCTTCCTTTTGCATGCAACACAGGTGTTGGGTGCTGCTGTTCCCGGACTGATGGTGTTGTCGCTGGGAATGGCACTCCAATTCCAACGCATCAACCACCTAGGTCCCATTTTGGCCGTAAGCGGTATCAAATTGTTTTTGTCGCCACTGATTGTATTTTCTGTTGGTGGTTTGATGGCTATGAACGATACCTATCTGCAGGCCTTGACCATTGAAGGTGCCATGCCTACCCAACTGCTTACACTCGTGATTGCCGACCGTTTCAAGCTCGACACAAAGCCGCTCGCCCAAGCCATACTCATCAATACGATTGTCGCTTTTTTCACCATCCCGCTGATTCGATGGATGCTATTTTGATATCGGACCAACTAAGCGCTCCTTTCGGAGTAAGCAAAAAACCTTTACCTTAAAACTGTTCTTCCTCGGTAGAGCCCCTAAGTGCCATTGCTGATGCTTGACCTGCGGTGATTACCTCCAATACGCGGTCATAATAACCCACGCCAACTTCTTCCTGATGTCGCACAGCGGTGTAACCTGATTTTTCAAGATCGAACTCCTCCTGCTGCAACTGCACATAAGCCGACATGCCATTTTCCGCATAGCCACGAGCCAAACTGAACATGGAAGCATTGAGGGCATGAAACCCTGCTAATGTTACGAATTGGAATTTATATCCCATATCGCCGAGCTGCTCTTGAAAACCGGCGATAGTGCGGTCATCCAAAGATCGTTTCCAATTGAATGATGGCGAACAATTATAGGCTAGCAATTTGCCGGGATAACGAGCGTGTATTGCCTGGGCAAACTCCTTGGCCTCTCCTAAATCGGGAGTGGATGTCTCACACCAAACCAAATCCGCATAGGGTGCAAAGGCCAAGCCGCGTTCAATAGCCACTTCAAGACTGTTATTCACACGGAAAAATCCTTCCGATGTTCGCTCACCTGTACAAAACCGGAGATCACGTTCGTCGATGTCGCTGGTCAACAAGTTTGCCGAAAGAGAGTCGGTGCGGGCAATCAACAAAGCAGGTATGTTCATGACATCCGAAGCCAGGCGGGCTGAAACAAGTGTACGGATAAACTGACTGGTTGGAACAAGCACCTTACCACCCAAGTGTCCACATTTTTTTTCAGCAGCGAACTGATCTTCGAAATGGACACCTGCAGCACCCGCTTCAATCATCCCTTTCATCAATTCAAACGCATGCAATGGGCCGCCAAAACCCGACTCAGCGTCAGCTATGATTGGAGCAAACCAATGGATGGCGGTTTCACCGCGCTCCTTGGCAATCTGATCGGCGCGTTGCAGTGCGTTGTTGATGCGCTTGACCAATTGCGGCGCGCTGTTGGCAGGATACAGGCTTTGATCAGGATAGGTTTGTCCCGATTGGTTTGCATCGGCTGCAACCTGCCATCCAGAGAGGTAAATGGCCTTCAGTCCGGCACGCACCATTTGTACCGCCTGACAACCGGTAAGAGCACCAAGGGCGTGCACATGATGTTCGCTGTGCAGCAAATTCCAAAGGCGTTCTGCGCCGAGACGCGCCAGGGTGTGTTCGATCTGCACTGTGCCGCGCAAAGCTTCCACATCCGACATTCGGTACGGCCGCGTAATACCATGCCATCGGTAGCCAAGCCATGAACTTGTATCTTGATTAACCGAAGTATGTTGATTACCCATAGTTAACGATTACCGATTGATACTTTATTTAACATCCCAAAAGGGAAGGATGCGATTTTTGAAATACGGCAAATATAGTTTGAAAAAGAGTCAAACTTCATCAACCAAATACTTGGATGAATCTAGTTGGAAGTGCCAACCACCTGCCAACTGTAGACACCATTTTGGTTGACGATTCCGTAGTAATCGAATGAACCAAGTGCACGGTCGCCGCTGCTGTTCAAAACCGTGGGACCTGTTATACCGAAATACTGGTTTGCCTCGTTCAGGAAATCAGATTTCAGTTTTCCGAAATCATTCAACACGCCTTCATAGGATGCAACCGTGCGGGCAATCAACCAAACCGCATCATATACCGAAAGTACAACGGCATCGGGAACCAATCCCGTTGCGTTTTGAATGGCGCTCTGCACTGTAGTCAAATTGGGGTTGGCTGCTGCAGGTAGTCCGAAAGTGGGAGCGAAAAAGCCGGTTGCAATGGCAAAGTCGCGTGCATTGGCATCGTTCAACAAGGCGGTGCTCTGAACCACGCCATCTCCACCGTACCAATTGACACTGTTGAGGATGGTGTCATTCACCGCTTGATTGAAAAGCAACACGCACTCATCGAATGAGGCGATATAAACACCCACTTGGCTGCTGCCAAATGTATTCGTGTATTGCTGGATCTTGGTACGCAACTGTTGGATGATCGGTGTGAAATCCGTGATATTGGTAGCATAAGGTGCCAACGAATCTATTTGGCCACCCAATGAGGTGAATTTGCTATTCACACTGATTTGCAAACCCAGGTTACCCACATCGTTCCTCGACAAGGTAATCATCATCCGCTTGCCGGAATTGTACATGGTTCTGCTGATGGCTTGTCCCTCCGGTCCATCGCCCGGACACATACGGAACAAAGCATCGTTTGGAATGGACAGACTGGAGGCCGTGCTGTTCTGACTGATCACCATCACCTGGTTGTCGTTGGCCGATGGAAGAATGGCTCGGCATTCAGCACTTGTTTGCGGACCAAGTATAAACCTGGCGCCATTACTTCTTGCCGTTTCAAATTGCGTTTTAGTAAGCGTGGTGTCAAGCTGGGTATCATAAACCATGCCTGAAAAACGATATTTCGAGCCACGCTGCTCCAAATATTGGTTTACATCTGCGATGGCCAGATTCATGGCCTCACGGGAGTTCACACCCATGGTGGATCCGTTTCCAGTGATGGAGAATAGTCCGGCGATCTTAACCGTGGTAACCGGACTTTCGTCCACTACCTCATCCTTTTTGCAGGATGAAATAAAGATCATTGTAAAGAAGGCAATTGAGAGGAGTTTGAAGTTCATAAGACGATTTACGATTGACGATTTACGATTTACGATTGAAGATTTTGATATCCCGAAGCGTGCGAAGCTCTGCTGCGGGGGACGATTTGCCCGTCTCGTCTTGTACCGTCATTGTGATGTTTTGTTCGTTGGCAGGAAGATACCATCCCGCAAGGAATACGATTAAGGTGAACAATACGGTTTTGTTAATTTTCATTGCTTTGAATTGATTGCAACTTGTGTTAGGTGGACGATGCATTCATATTTAATAGTTTTAAAACAAACCTGGTTTCAGATCTTGTCCTTGGATGTTTCCCGTACTGCAAACAACAAGGTCAAAAGCGATACCGTTGCAGTGGCCGCCACCCAATAACCGGGAGCGGCAGGTTCTTTGAAGTAATCGAGTGCCCAAGCAACCAACATCGGCGTTAAGCCACCAAAGATACCAACGGCAATGTTATAAGAAAAGGCCAGGCCCGTACATCGGACCTCCCTGGGCATCAACTCCACATTGGTTGCAGCCATGGCACCGGCAACTATGCCAACACCGAGCGAAAGTCCAAGCTCACAGGCAATGGTTACCCAACGGATGCCCATTCCCATCACATGAAACAAAGGTATGCCACCCAAAGCAAGCAATATAAAGCCCAGCGCAAGCACTTTTTTTCTGCCGTACTTGTCGGACAAATGAGCAGAAACAGGCAAGATCAGCAGTAAGAATGCCATGCAAATCACATTGTTTCGCAACGATTTCGAATCGGTGAAACCACTCACCTGCTGCAGGAAATTTACCGTATAAACAAATACGGTGTAAAAGGCCACGGTGAAACCGATGTTGAGCAACACCACGCGAACCATATCTGCCCTGTATTTGGTGAAGATGTCTTTCGCAGGTGTTTTTGAATGCACGCCCGGAGCTTCGGCCTTCAATCCATTTCGCAGCCAGTAACCGAAAAAGGCGATTCCTCCGCCAAGGATGAAAGGTATGCGCCAACCCCAAGTCTCTAACGCCTCTTTTTCCATCATGCTCGCAATTACATAACCGACCCCTGCTCCCAGCAGCGTTCCTGCAGAGGCACCCCATGCACCCCAAACAGCATACCAGGCCCTGCGACCCTCAGGCGCATTCTCGGTTAGGAAAACCAACGAGCTGGTAAACTCACCGCCTACCGAAAGCCCTTGCGTAATCCTGCAAAGAACCAGGAGAATGGGTGCGAACAAACCAATGGTGGCATACGAGGGCAATAAACCGATCAGAACCGTGGGCACGGCCATTACAAGCACCGATAGGAACAATGCCCTTTGCCGACCATACAAATCGCCAATGCGCCCGAATATCAAACCACCCAAAGGCCGCACCAGAAAGCCGGCAGCAAACGCCCCGAAAGAGGCGATGAGCGAAATGGTCGGGTCTTCCGATGGGAAAAACAAATTACCAATGGTTGCGGCGAAGTAACCGTAAATGGCGAAATCATACCACTCCATCACATTCCCGATAATACCGGTGAGTATTAAACGGAATTTGGATGTTTTATTGGATTGGTTTTCCATATATCAATAATTGCAGAATGATAAAATCAAATAAATATTCAAATGGACTGATACAAAGTAAAGCAACCGGACCCCTGTGATAATTACACACAAAGGCCCGGTCACTTAATTTTTAACTAGTTTGATGATGAGCATCGATTCCAGATGGAACAGAAGTGTAAAAACGCACTACTTCAGTTCCACATCAGTTACAACTGATTGATGATATAATTCCATTCCAAATAATAGCCATAGTAAATACCGCCCCGCTTTATGGTATGTTGCCCTGGAGACAAGGGCTTCAGCATCACGAAATCTCCACCTGCAAAGAGGTATTGGGGAGTTTGGGGAAATACACAATTGACCAAATCGGGATTTAAATTAACTTGAAATGAGCCGGTCCATGTTCGGTAACCATCCAGATTGAGCGTGTCGCCATCGAGAATAGCATAATTATCAGTGTAGTTGCTCAAAAAACCATCCATTTGTATCTTCAGGAATTCATCCAATGTTTGATTGGGACCAGGGGTTCCGAAAAGGGTGTTGGGATAGGGCGCATAGATGTTGGGCTGACCGAGGAATATCCGTTGACCGGCTGGAACTGTTATCTGAAGGGGCACGGTGGTTCTTTTGCCGTTAAGGAAAAAGACCCCATTCGGCTGGTTCAGATTTTGAAGGGCGCCCGTTGAATCAAGATAAGGTAAATTAGCACAATCAAATTGGAATACCCATCGATAGTAGTCGGCCATCCATTCTTCACGGGTTTTACCCAATACAACGGCATTAGGCGGGAAAACACGGTTGTAATCGTTTACCCTTTGGGCATTGGCATCCGACTGCGGAAGTGCTACATCCTCTTTGTCACAAGAGTTGAAAACGACCATGAAGAAGGCGCAAAATGCCAGCAATACGATTTTAGTTGATGATTTGTATTTCATTTTTTTAGGATTTAGGTATTAAGATTTGAATTGAATTTGCTTTGTATGATTTTCAAGTGGCGATAAGTACTGGTCATTTGTCATTTGTCACCCTTCGATGAACACAGGGCAAGCTTGTCACTTGTCACTTGTCACTTGTCATTTGTCATTTGTCACTTGTCACTTGTCACTTGTCATTTGTCACTTGTCAATTGTCATTTGTCATTTGTCATTTGTCACTTGTCACTTGTCACCCTTCGATGAACTCAGGGCAAGCTTGTCATTTGTCATTTGTCACTTGTCAATTGTCAATTGCCTTTACTTTTCCACCACCACCTTCAGGCTCCTTGCTTCGCTACCCGATACCATGCGGATCTGGTAGAGTCCGTTGGAGGCGTTTTGCAGGTTGATGGAGGTTTCGGTGGTGTAGGCCGGTATGTCTTGCTGATGCACCAAGCGGCCGTCCATGGAGTAGATCTCCAGCGTGGCATCGGTTAACAGATCCGTGCTGCTCAGCACAAACATGCC
>JBEAXM010000320.1:0-16598 GCA_041159805.1 Bacteroidota bacterium | reverse complement strand
GGATAAAACAAATTGGACAGATTTAGACGAATTCACAAACGATTTGATCAATAGGTTCCAGTCTCATGATTCAATTAAAAATGATGCCGGGGGACTACCGTCCCCGCCCCACGGCGAAACTAATTTTGAAAATCCGGAGGTGCAAATTTTGAGAAGCAACTAAACGTTTAAGTTCATGTAGGATCGGAAAGTGGAACACGGATACAACGAATTGAACAGATTTAAGCGGATTTACCTTTCCAACAAAAACAAATTCGCTCACACTTGCAAAATTCATAGTAAAGTGGTTTCCTCTTAAGTGCTTAGAAAACTTCAAGATTGAATCTTAAATAATGAAAAGTCTGATGATTTTTTAACAATATGATTTAAGTTGCTTTGAAATGAATTGGACAACAGCTTAAAAATCAAAACAGAAACTCCTAGACTAGCCCCTTTTCCGTACTTTTATTGTTGAATTACGCAGCAACCCGATATTGAAACAACTGAACACATATTTAATGCGACTATGTGGCTTGGCTTTTCTAATGCTATACCTGGTTCTAGTGTTCAACAACCGTATGGCTGCCGACGACTACCATGTAGTCGATAACATTCAAAAACATGGAATATGGGGATCGGTTAAATATGAATATGAATCCTGGAGCGGTAGATGGTCGGCAACCCTCTTAAGCCATGCGACTACAGCAATTGTTATTCAAACGCCATCAACCTTACCATTGATGCAATTGATAATCGGCATCCTGTTTTCATTTTCACTGTTCATGTTTTTAAAAAACAGTGGATTGATAAACTTCGGCGGTATGAGCAATATGGATAAGGTGTTTTTTACATCAACCGCCACAGCCATTTTGTTTTTAGCCACCATCAATAAAGGTGATACATGGATGTGGTGGTGCGCTTCATTTACCTACCTTTTAGGGATGGCCTCTATCATAGCTGGAGTCGCATTAATATTGGATAAGCAAAGTAACCGGGTGAAGGACCTCTGCTGTGTACTTACCTTTATTTATGCCGGAGGTGCATGCGAGCCGGCCGCGGCAACCTCGTTGATTTTGATGATATCCTACATGATGTTGAACGTGGTTGCCAAAAAAACTTTTTTGGTGATTGATCACAACAAATCAAGATTGATTTTGGGGACTTTGGCGCTCGGCATCTCCTTTGCCGTTTGCATGCTCGCCCCCGGCAACGAAACCAGATCGAGCCTTTTCCCTAATATCGGATTGATGGAATCATTTTTACTGAACTTCAAAATGGTGGCACTAGTGTTTGCCAATAAACTGATATTATCTGTTTCCATACTCCTATTACTCATTCCAGCCCTGCTTGACATGGATAAGGTGAAAAGCGAAACGAAAGCAACATCGATAATATTCAAATTGCTTTCAGCTTCACTTTTGATGATCTTCATATACCAATGGACGGTCACAAAAGTCACATCCGACCTCGCAGCAGACCGCGCACTGTTTTACGTTATTGTCATCCTAATGCTAACCATAATCATTTTCCACAAACACCTTTCGTTTGGCATACCAACCATGACCAAACGGCTTTTGTCGTTGATGATCATTGCCACCCTCCTGTCCTACCATTTGATCACCCAATACTCCATCACCCGAGCATACGCTGATGCTTGCGACAGCAGGATACAAATGCTTGTAGATGCAAGGCAACCGCCCAAAGCCATACAACCGCTTCCATCTTCCGGATTCCTGTTTTCATCGGAAATCAGCTCGGATAGCACACATCATACCAACAAGCATTTGCGCGAAGGATTGAACCTGGAGTTCACTCCCGTAGCAACTCAAAAAACAAGATGAACAACAAACAAAATCCAAGAATCATTCAATCACCTAAATTGCAGCTGGCGGGATTCAACCAGCCGATGTCACTTTATTCGGATCAAACCGCACAGTTGTGGACAAGGTTCATGACCTTGTTCGTTCAAGAAACATACAGATTGGGGCCAAACAAATACAATGTTCACCTGTACCCAACCGATTATTTCAGCAACTTCGACCCATCCAAAGAGTTCATCAAATGGGCAGCTGCCGAACATCGAGGTGATATTCCACCCACATTGGAGGAATTGGAGATCCCTGAAGGCCTATACGCTGTATTCCTACACAAAGGTCCCGCTGCCACCGCTTTCAAAACCTTTGAATACATTTTTCAGGAATGGCTACCCACCTCCGGCTATTCAATCGATCACAGACCTCATTTCGAAGTGATGGGACCCGACTATCAAAAAGACAGCGAGACTGCCGAGGAGGAGCTTTGGGTGCCTATTGTAGTAAACAATCCTTGACAGCAATCCTTTCATGTCCCAACGAATAAACAAAGCATGTGGGATATTGATTTTCAAAATCAATGGATTCGCACCCCTTCGAAATGAAATAAAACTTAATTGCACGGTCCATGGATTGCCTAATGAGATGGCAAATGCATCAATGTGTTAAAATAAGGCAAGGTAGATCAAGACCAATACACGCATGATCATTTCAAGCTGTGCAGCACCAGTCCGCTGCGAAGCTTGGGCTCGAACCAGGTGGTTTTGGGAGGCATGATGTTTCCAGAGTCCGCAATATCAATCAGTTGCTTCATCGTTACGGGGTACAATGCAAATGCAACACGCATCTCTCCACTATTCACTCGCTTCTCCAACTCACCCAAGCCACGCAATCCACCAACAAATTCAATGCGCTTATCCGTTCGAAGATCTTTGATGTTCAACAGTGGAGCCAATATCTGTTCCGACAAAATCGTTACATCCAACACCCCAATCGGATCAGAATCGTTGTAAGTGCCTTGCTTTGCAGTCAGTGAATACCACTTTCCTGAAAGGTACATGGAAAATTCATGTAATCTGCTGGGGCGATAAGCATTCACACCTTTTTCTTGCACGTCGAACGAATTAGATAAAGCATTGATGAACTGTTCATCCGTCATGCCATTCAAATCCTTTACCACACGATTGTAATCCATGATGGCTAGTTGGTCATCGGGAAAGTGAACTGCCAAGAAGTAATTATATTCCTCATCGCCCCTATGATTCGGATTTGCATCACGAAGCTCCTTGCCCACCAAAGCGGCGGCAGCCGTGCGATGATGACCATCAGCCACGTAAGTGGAAGGTATCTTGGAAAACTCGTCTGTAATGGATGCTATGACCTGATCATTATCAACAACCCATAATACATGGCGAATGCCATCATCGGCGGTAAAATCATAAACGGGATTGCCAGCAGTTATTCCACCAACAATCTCATCTAGTCGACTAACCTTGGGGTAGGCAAAGAAAACTGGTTCGTAGTTGAGATGGCTGTATCGTATGTGGTTCTTACGGTCCTCTTCCTTATCGGGACGAGTTAACTCATGCTTCTTGATCACATCATTGAAGTAATCGTCAATATGTGCGCACCCCACAATCCCATCCTGACTACGCCCGTTCATCACCTGCCTGTAGATGTAATAGCAATTCTTGCCCTCCTCTTTGAACAATCCATCTTGCACCATCCTATCGAAATTGGATTTCCCCTTCTTGTAGATTTCAGGAGCATAATGGTCGAATTCATCCGGAAAATCAATCTCGGGCTTAATGACATGATAGAATGAATCAGGGTTCCCTTCGCACTCAATCCTTGCCTCTCGCTCGTTTAACACATCATAAGGTTTGCTGGCAATGCGAGAAACAGCTTCAGCAAGTGGTCGGATTCCTTTGAAAGGTTTTAATATAGCCATGGTTGTGAAATTTTGTGGGTGGTTAAAATTGGTTATTGGTCATTGGGGAATTGGTCATTGGTCACTGGTCACTGGTCATTGGTCACTGGTCATTGGTCACTTTTCACTTGTCACTTGTCACTTGTCATTAGTCATTAGTCATTAGGTAATTGGTCACTTGTCACTTGTCACTTGTCACTTGTCACTTGTCACTTGTCACTTGTCATTAGTCATTAGGTAATTGGTCACTTGTCACTTGTCACTTGTCACTTGTAAATGGTAATCTGCTACTGTTCGGCAACTTTTATCTGAACAACTCCACCACTTTAGTGGCCAACTCAATGCCAATGCGCTCTTGCGCTTCTACAGTGGAGCCACCTATGTGTGGAGATAAGGAAACGCGTGGATGATTACGCAATTCCTCGCGGATCAAGGGCTCACCCTCGAACACGTCCAAAGCGGCATGTCCAACCGTACCATTCTGCAAGGCTTCAATCAAATCGCTTTCGCGGATGGCGCCGCCTCGGGAAGTGTTGATCACGCATACACCTTTTTTCATCTGCCCAAACTCCTTGGCTGCAATAACAGGAGGAGCACCTTTCGGAAATGGAACATGCAGTGTGATGAAATCACTGCTCTGCAACAGATCCTCGAATGGAACACATTTCATGGTCACCATCAAGGTAGTATCACTATGTGTTTTGAAAAAATCGATACCGATCTTAACATCTGTTGCATTCAACTTGAATGGCTTCACCTCCATGCCGAAAGCCAGGGCCATCCGGGCAACCGATTGTCCGATTTTCCCGAAACCAACAATACCCAATGTTTTTCCTTTCAATTCAAAACCCGAAGAGTATTGTTTCTTTAGCTTGTTGAACGCTTCCGCGGATTCGCAAGCAGGCATGTGGCGGTTGGAATGATGTAATTGACGGGCCATTGTGAACATGTGGGCAAACACCAATTCGGCCACCGATTCAGAGCTGGCATCAGGTGTATTGACAACATGCAGACCTTTTTCACGAGCGTATGCCACATCGATGTTGTCCATGCCTACGCCAGCGCGACCAATCAGTTTCAATTGGGGGTTGGCATCAATATGCTCTTGACGGACTTGAGTGGCGCTTCGAACCAATATGGCATCAAAGGGCTTCATTCCTTCCGACAACCGGTCTTGCGAAACCTTATCGGTAATCACTTCAAATCCAGCGTCCAGAAAAATCTTTCTTCCGGCTTCGTCTATTCCGTCATTGGCGAGGATGCGTATCATGGGGCTCTTTAATCAGGCCCACAAAAGTAATCCTTACAGACTAAAAATAGGTGATCAATAAACCGTGATCTTCAATCGGTTGAGCTGATTTGTGGAGCGGGAACGGACCTCCAGCAAATACGTCCCAGGGCTCAATGAACCTTTGTATAGTGTCCAACGGGTTCCCGACACTTCCTGCAAATGAACCACCTTGCCGAGCATGTCAATCACCTGCATCAGGTATTCGCCCTGGCAATCTTCACATTCGATTACCGCCTCGCTGTTGAAAGGGTTTGGAGATATGGATAAACCGGAAATGGATGCTAGATCATCAACACCAAGGTAGTTATCGCTGAAAGTGGTGAGCGTGGTATTGGTTTGGATGGGCGGGTTCTGGTCGAAATATATATAGGCCGTGTTGTTTACTGAAGTGGGATCCGGATTCGAAGCTAAACCGCTGATGCCATAAAGCACATATCCATGGCTTGCGGGTTCGTTCACATTGGAGTCGGGTAGCAAAATGTTGTCGAATGTAAAGGTCAACTTTCCATTTCCATCCAATTCGGTGAGAACAGGATGCGAATTACCCAACAGGTTAAAGGATGAGGGGTCTAGTTTAGCATCCAAGGTATCGATGATAACGACTTTGAATGCAGTATCGTTACCCGTATTTTGGAATCGAACAAGGTACTCCAACCGCTGATTCATGGGCACATAGTTCAATGGACCTATTCCTGAGGGATAAACGGCCTTGTCATTTGGATCGTATGAACACAATACCGTTTGTTGCAAGGTGTCGGATAAAGCCAATTGGTTTCCGAAGGCATCACCAGCATTAGCTGTTAAGTAATGGCTTACAATATTGCCAGATGCTGGCTCTATCAACGAGACAGTGGCCATGAACGATTGTCCGGGAAAAAGATTGGTAAATGAGTAGCTCAGTGTGTTTCCAACTTGTGAAGTAGGCGTAACAGATGAGTTGACAAATGTCATCAACGGATCGTAGGTGAAGGCCAGGGAACCGGACAACGGAGTAAAGCCATTATTATAGAAATACAGGTAATGTGGCACCGTCCAAAAACACCTTGGCAAGCCACTGGTAAGACTGATGTTTCCCCCAGCAGTTGTATTGTTAGGATATACTCCGAAATCAAATCCTGTAACTGAGGCATTGCTGACAGTGACATTGTACGAGGAAGGAGTGGACGATAATGACCAGCCGGCTGAAGGTAAATATGAGATGTCATAAGTACCAGGAGAAACAACGGACCCATAACCTCCTGTGGCTCCAGAGATCATGTTGATATTACCCGGCATAAGTTCAGCTGATTGATTGGACATGCCCGGCTCTCCAACATCCTTGATGCCATTATTATTCACATCGAGATAAACGGTTCCTGAAACGGTGTAGAAGCCGCTGTTCCCCACTCCAACACTTACAGTATCCCAATCGGTACAGCCATTGGCATCGGTCACAGAAGCGAAATAATCGCCCGGCAACAGATTATTTACAAAGGATGCTGTTGACCCATTAAAGCCAAAGGTGTAGGGTGGTGCTCCTCCGGATGCTGAAAGTACGACGGCACCATCATTGCATGTAGGACAAGTAGCATTGGTAACTTGGTACGCCAATGTGGGAGGCGAAAACGGATTAACCACAAAATTGGTTTGTGTACATGGTTGCCCAAGATTATCAGTCACGTTCACCAAATAGGTGCCCGGGCACAAATTGGGCAGGGTGAGTGAAGACGTTACTACCACGGGACCCAAGCTGAACGAAGGGCCAGTGATTGTTACTGTAAAAGGCATGTTGGGGCCTTGAAAAAACAAAACAGCCGAAAATGCGCATCCTTGAGCACAAGGGTTGGGGATATTTACGGAGACAAAACAGTTTTGGGCTTGAACTCGGGCACCAAAAAGCATTAATACAATAAGGAGTAGGATTTTTCTCATGTTAGTCGAGCTTAGAAACTAAAGGTAGTCAAGGGAGTTGAGAATCAAAAGCCCAGATACAATTTCCTGGTATCGTTTTCCATTTTACGAATTACCAGTTCAAATGCATCTCCCTCGACAACTGGCTGTGGATGGTTAGCAAGCTCCGTGTTGTGCAGTAGTCCTTCAATTCCGGGAACCACCTCCATCACCCAACCGAACTCCTTACGAAGTAAAGCGGTTGCGGCAATGGAATCGCCCTCCTTATGCCGACCAACGAACCGCTCCCAAGGGTCCTCTTGCAATTGCTTCAATCCAACCGTAAATCGGTGCTGTTCCTTGTCGACCTCTAAAATAACCACCTCAATCTTCTGCTTCAATCGCAAGTAATGCTTGGGATCATCTATCCTTCCCCATTTGATATTACGATTGTGAAGCAACCCACTGACCATACCGATGGAAACAAAGGCACCAAAATCAGCAAACCCTGTAACGATTCCAGATGCACGCTGGCCCGGCACCAACTTGTCAATGAATCGGATTTGCGAGTCGGTAAGTTTTTTCATCCAACAAAAATAGAAAACGAATTATCATGTTTCCATGTTCATCGCCACAGAAGTCAGGAGGCATAAAGCATCAACAATCCAAATCCGAAAAATCCCATAGGATTTCACATATCAGTGTACACCTCAGTGAAATCAGTGCGAACAGCGAATAACGGTTTTTCGTTCACATTCAGGCATAGCTTTCCACCTCGGAAGTAATCCGCTAAAAAAATCAAAAAGTTTGGAAACGAGTAAAAGAGAAAAACTTATAAAATTCGGGTGAATGGTTAAAGCTTGACCACGTTTACCGCAGCAATTCCACGGTCACCATCTTTTTCCTCAAATGAAACTCGATCGTTTTCCTTAATACTGTTCTTGTCTACTAATCCTGTCGCGTGAAAGAAGATTTCCTTTTGGCTTTCATCAACAATGATAAAGCCGAATCCTTTCTTTCGGTTGAAGAATTTGATCGTTCCGGTAGGCATAAATTATTAATAATTGGGTTAGGTTTTGCTTGTTAAGCAACGGTAGGCCTGCCATAATCAACAATTTCGCAAATGTAAATAATGTTCTATAACTAAAACAATGACAAATATCACTAAAAGTAGTTAGAAAAACTACTATAACTTGACAAATTTCATCTACAAATCGGACTATCACTTATTTAAAAATGCATTACATTTATACCCGTAAAAACCTTTAAAAAAGAACATTATATGACTAACTCCGGTACAAACCAGGGACACCCGAAAGGGCTTTATGTATTGTTTTTCACCGAGATGTGGGAACGTTTCGGCTATTACCTTATGCTAGGAATCTTTTCCTTGTATATGCTGGACAGTGTTGAAAACGGAGGAATGGGTTTCTCCAACACTCAAAAGAGTGATGTTTATGGTACTTACATCGGTCTTGTGTACCTGACCCCGTTCATTGGAGGACTTTTGGCAGACCGGATATTAGGGTACCGAAAAAGCATCATAGCTGGTGGCTTGTTGATGGCAGCCGGATATTTCGGCCTTTCTATTCATGACACCACGGCGTTCTATGTATCGTTGCTGCTGATTATTCTCGGAAACGGTATGTTTAAACCCAATATCTCCACTCTGGTAGGTAACCTTTACAACAATGAGCGGTACAAGAACAACAAGGACGCTGGCTTCAACATCTTCTATTCCGGTATCAACATTGGCGCATTCATTTGCAATTTCGTTGCAGCTTACCTGCGTATCAATTACGGATGGGGCCATGCATTCGCAGCCGCCGGCGTGGGTATGCTCATCGGACTTGTTATCTTTTTGATGTATACCAAGCATGTGAAAGAAGCCGATGTGATCAAACCTGTCCAACAGGGCGATATGTCAACCGGTCGCATCCTCATGCTCACCGTGGTTCCGATGTTCATCTTTGGATTGATCGGATACTTTATCCCAGGTCAATTACTCGGCACCGACACCAACGATGCCTTCATCTTTGGTTGTGTTCCCGTAGTGGCTTTCTTTGTTTACCTATACCAAAAAGCCAACCAAGAAGATAAGCGCCCTATCGGAGCATTGTTGGCTGTTTACACTTGTATCATCGTTTTCTGGGCAGTGTTTCACCAGAACGGTGACGCACTTACCGTTTGGGCGGAGAGTTATACCGATCGCGAAATGGCCGCCTCTGTAGCATCCGCTGCCGACCAGGTAGGAATGGCGCAAACCGTAACCAACAACGGCGCCGCCACTGATGAAGTCAGCAAGGCATACTTCTCCAACCTGGCTCCAGAAAAAATCCCTGCAGAAGGCAGCAGCTTGAAACTATACTCTGCAGAGCTTTACCAATCCATCAACCCGTTTTGGGTGGTACTGCTCACCCCGATCATCGTAGGATTCTGGGGTTTTCTCCGCACCCGCGGTAAGGAACCATCCACTCCTGCCAAAATCACCATAGGATTGGTGGTTACTGCACTATCGGCATTAGTGATGGTTGGTGCGGTATCAGCAACAAATGACCTTTCCTCCAAAGCCAGCAGCATGTGGTTGATTGCATCCTACGGCGTGATCACCATTGGTGAACTTTGCCTTTCTCCAATGGGATTGTCACTTGTTTCAAAACTCAGTCCTCCCCGAATCACCGCTTTGATGATGGGTGGCTTCTTCCTATCCACCTCCCTGGGTAATAAATTGTCGGGATCCCTCTCCGGCATGTGGGATGGTTTTGAGAACAAATCCTATTTCTTTGTAATGAACTTCGCCTTGGTAATGGTGGCCGCGGTTGCCATGATGTTGCTGCTAAAATGGCTCAACGCGGTGATGAAAGAGAAAAACATCAATTAATCCTCAATCAAACAAAACGGCATCTCCTAACGGCGGTGCCGTTTTGTTTTTAAACCCACGTACAAATGGAACAAACAGAAAAAAAGGAATTCCGACCCTATATCTCCGCTACCGATTCGGTTCCGGAATTCACCGTAAAGTCCATTCTTCTGGGCGCAATGTTCGGCATCATCTTTGGCGCCTCAACAGTCTACCTCGCGCTCAAGGCAGGACTTACCGTATCCGCCTCCATTCCTATTGCGGTATTGGCAATCTCTCTCGGAAGAAAGTTTTTCAAAACCACCATCCTTGAAAACAACATCATCCAGACCACAGGATCTGCAGGTGAATCCATTGCCGCCGGTGTGGTGTTCACCCTACCCGGTTTCCTTTTCTTATCCATGAATGAGCAAGGTGTAAGCAGTGGCGAAGAGTTCTTCAACTATTGGACCATTTTCACCCTTGCCGTATTTGGAGGTATCCTCGGCACCTTGATGATGATTCCACTCAGAAGATCGTTGATTGTAAAGGAACACCAAACCCTACCCTATCCCGAAGGCACCGCCTGCGCCTCAGTTCTTGTAGCGGGTGAAAAAGGTGGGGATTTTGCCAAGACCGCATATTGGGGACTTGGTATTGCAATGATTTACGCAATCCTTCAAAAAGTGTTTTTCATCATTGCCGAAACCCCAGCGTGGGTCACCAAGCAAACCAATAAGTTTTTCCCCTCCGCAACAGTAAATGGTGAAGTAACGCCTGAGTATTTGGGAGTTGGCTACATCATAGGGCCGAAAATCGCTGGTGTGCTTGTGGCAGGTGGCGTTATGGCCTGGCTCGGGTTGATTCCCTTGTTGGCCTCGATCGTACCCGCAGAAACCATCGCCATGCAATTGGTGAAGCTGGGTTATCTGAAAGACCTGATGACCGCTGGAGGTAAAGGCGGATGGACTCCCGAAATCGTGAATGGCACCCTGGTAGGTGGATCGTTCCAAAACACCGCATCAGCTGTTTATTTCGCATACATGCGACAAATTGGAGCCGGGGCTGTAGCCGCCGGTGGTATCATAACCCTGATCAGGACCCTTCCAACAATCGTTGCCTCCTTTAAGGAAAGTGTTGGTTCAATCAGCCAGAAAGGTGATGGAAAAAAAGTTTCAAGGACCGAGGACGACTTGTCGTTTAAAACCGTAATCATTGGCAGCATCGGACTGATTTTGATGCTTGCACTATTGCCACAAATCCCTGGCGACACCATCATCGGAAAGCTGCTTCTAGGCATACTAGTCATCATTTTCGGTTTCTTTTTCGTCACCGTATCCAGTAGGATTGTCGGAATCATCGGATCATCATCCAACCCGATTTCAGGCATGACCATTGCCACGCTAATGGGAACCGCACTCATATTCATAGCAGTGGGTTGGACCGGTAAGATTTATGAACCTATGGCATTGGTGGTTGGTGGTATGATTTGTATCGCAGCAGCCAACGCTGGAGCAACGTCTCAGGATCTAAAGACCGGCTACATCGTAGGAGCCACTCCAAAATACCAGCAAATTGCACTCTTTGTCGGCGCCATTGTGTCGTCCATAGTGATTGGACTCACCGTTCAGATACTTGATAAGCCAACTGCAGAGATGGCCGCTCAGGGCATCGAACATGCCATCGGAACCGAGAAGTACCCCGCTCCACAAGGAACATTGATGGCAACATTGGTAAAAGGTCTGCTTTCATTCAACCTCGACTGGCAATTCGTGTTGGTAGGTGTATTCCTCGCCATCACCATGGAGCTTTGCGGCGTAAAGGCCCTTTCGTTCGCAGTTGGAGCGTATCTGCCTTTGGCTACCACTTTGCCGATTTTCGCTGGCGGATTGGTCAAGGGACTGGTTGATTGGAAATCCAAAAAAGACAATGTTGAAGCAGAAGACGCTGAGTTGGGCAAAGGAAGTCTGTTTGCCACCGGACTGGTTGCAGGAGGCGCACTGGCTGGAGTACTGGTTGCAATCTTGTCGGTAAACGACAATGTCTCTAACAAATTGAAATTGGTGAATATGGAGCATGCCATCACAGGAGCCATCGGCGAAAGTGGATACATGCTGCTTGGCACGGCATTCTTTTTGGGATTGGCATTCATTTTGTACCGGATAGCCACCAAGAAAGATTGACAATAAAAATGCTTAGATTCAAAAACCAAGTGTTGCTGATGCTTCTGGTATCAGCAACACTTTCTTGCCAATCGCAGGAAACCACATCAATCAAATGGATGAGCTTCGAAGAGGCCGTGGCAAAATCCGAAAAACAACCTAAAAAACTTTTTATCGATGTTTACACCGACTGGTGTGGTTGGTGCAAGAAAATGGATAAGTCCACCTTTTCTGACTCGCTGGTGGCTGCATACATCAACCAAAACTACTACCCCGTGAAGCTGAATGCGGAGACCAAGGACACCATCCGGTTCAAAGACCAGGTGTTTTTTTTCGAGCCGCAGTACAAAGCCAATACACTGGCCATCTCCCTGCTTTCAGGAAAAATGGGATACCCCTCATACGTGATCCTTGACGAGCGCTTCGCCATGCCGACCCAACCCCTACAAGGCTTCATGACACCCGAGCAGCTGTTGCCCACCCTGCGGTTTTATGGAGAGAACATCTATCAGCAGAAGACCTGGGAGGAGTATGAAAAAACCCAGTAAATAAGAAATCCCCTTGCGGGGATTCCGAAAACCAGGGTGAAAGACGGGGCTCGAACCCGCGACCTCCTGAACCACAATCAGGCGCTCTAACCAACTGAGCTACATTCACCATTTAGTGGCCAAAGACCACAACCCCGTTTGGGGATTGCAAAATTAATCATTTGTTGGACAACTGTATGTGTGCTGCTGTGTTTGTCAGTAAAACATAGCTATTTATTATAATTTGTTGTGCTCCACAATTTTAATCGGGTAACTATTGAGCTAAATTTGCCAATATTTGAACAACTTGGAACCAAAGACAAATCTTCAAGTGGATGGTATGACCTGCAGCAATTGTGCGCTTGGGGTTGCCAAAATGTTGGAGAAAAAAGGTCTGCAACAAGTAAGCGTTGATTTTACCACAGGCGATGTGTCATTCTTGGAGGTGAAGCCAGACCAGCTACCTGCCATCGAAGCCGGAATCCGGTCATTGGGATATTCCGTGGTCAAACGGCACCAAGACGGCACATCCGAAAATACTAAAACGCGTTTTCCAAGCAATAAGCAGGAATGGCTGTTGCTTATATGTTCCATACTCACGTTGCCCTTGCTGGCCCACATGGTGCTCAATTACCAGCTGTTGCACAACCCATGGTTTCAATGGGTGCTCTCAACACCGGTTTTTATAATCGGGATTTACCATTTCGGCAGAAGTGCATGGAATTCGCTGCGGTCGGGTGTACCCAACATGGATGTTCTAATTACCATCGGGTCCACTGCCGCATACCTGTACAGCATTGCGGGAACGCTAATGTATGCAGAGCACCATGGAGCACATAATTATCTGTTTTTTGAAACTTCGGCCACCATCATCACTCTGATAATGTTGGGTAATGTGATCGAAGGCCGGTCGGTTCGTAAAACCACATCCGCCCTGCGTGAGCTCGCGTCCATGCAGCCGGCCAATGCCGAGTTGATCTCCATCGACAAAAACATGCAGGAGCGTTTGGAAACCGTTCCATCCGACAAATTAAAACCCGGCGACAAAGTGATGCTGCAAAGTGGCTCGGTCATTCCAGCCGATGGTGAACTTTATTGGGGGGAGCTATCTGTCGACGAATCGTCCATGACGGGAGAATCCATACCTGTCCAAAAAAGCATCAACTCCAATGTAATTGCGGGAACGATGATCCTTTCCGGCACTGGAAAATTCGTGGTTCGAAAATCAGGATCCAACACGTTATTGGCTGCGATTGTCGAGTTGGTGAAGCGCGCTCAGCAATCAAAGCCGGAAATTCAAAAACTTGGCGACAAAGTCAGCTCCTGGTTTGTACCTGCCGTTGTATTGATATCCATTATCGCATTTTTCGTGAACCTGTTTGCTTGGGAGCGAACCATAAGCGAAAGTCTGATGAATGCCATAGCCGTGCTGGTGATCTCATGCCCCTGTGCCATGGGCTTGGCAACACCTACCGCGGTAGCCGTGGGTTTAGGCGCAGCTGCCAAAAAAGGAATTCTCATCAAAGGTGGATCCACCCTCGAGCAATTCAACGGAATCCGCACCGTGGTATTCGACAAGACCGGCACCTTGACCACTGGTAAGTTTCGTGTTGCAGAAATGCGATTGAACCAGATGGATCAACAAGAAGCTTACGATATCATCCATAGCATTGAGCAGCACTCGAACCACCCTATTGCTCGTTCATTGGTGTCGGAGTTGGCCGGCAAATCGAAAAAACAGATTCTTTTCGCCCAGGTTTCAGAGGAGAAGGGCATCGGCATGGCTGCAACCGATATGCAGGGAAACCATTACGAACTTCGTAATGGCAAAGAAGACAACTGCGATCTGCTACTGATCAGGAACAATGTAAAATCCGTCTTCATCCAGATACGCGACGAAATCCGACCAGGAGCCGCTGAGCTGGTGACATGGCTTCACAGCAGAAAAATTCAAACGCTCATGGTCAGCGGCGACCGGAAAGAAAATTGCGAACGGGTAGCAAAGGAAATCGGCATCCAGAAATTCCATTCGGGTAAATTGCCTGATGAAAAAACAATTATCATCCAGGAGCTGCGCAAATCGGGGCCCGTGCTCATGATGGGCGACGGCATCAACGATGCGCCCTCTTTGGAAACCTCCGACATCGGGGTTTCGTTCGGAGAAGCCAGCTCCATTGCCACTAATGCTGCCGATGTGGTGTTGATGCGCCAATCCGACCTTCGCATCTTGATCGAAACCTGGAATACCGGAAATATGACCCTGACCACCATCAAGCAGAACCTGTTCTGGGCGTTTGCTTACAACATCGTTGCAATTCCAATTGCGGCAGCAGGATTTTTAAGTCCGATGGTGGCTGCACTTTCAATGGCCTTTTCCGATGTGATTGTTATTGGTAATTCCTTAAGGATGCGACTTCGATTGAAATGAAAAATGATCGGCCACACATATTGTTCATCAGTCGTTGGTACCCCGATCGGCACGACCCCATGCCGGGCCTGTTTGTCCGCAGGCATGCCGAAGCCGTATCGCGCTTTGCAGATGTGACGGTGCTCTACGTAACACCGGATGCAACAATCCCTTCAGGAACTCATGAAACGCACGTCACTGAATCAGATGGCATCAAGGAAATCAGGGTTTATTTCGGGAAAAGCAGCAGCAGTTTAGTGAACGGATTTCAAATGGCAAAATGCTACCTGATGGCATTGAAAGGGATTGAGAAACCTGACTTGTCCCATATCCATGTGTTATCCAGAACTGCCATTCCTGCTGTTTGGTTGAAATGGACCAAGGGCATCCCTTATGTGATCACCGAGCACTGGTCAAGGTACCTGCCTGAAAATGTTAAAAAGGGTTCCTTCCGGGGATGGCTGCGCAGGTGGTTCACCCGCTGGGTGGTTCGGAACGCAAAGGGCGTGTCGGTGGTAACCCAAAACCTAGCGAATGCCATGCAGGACTTGGGTTTAAGAAACCAGCGTTATGTCATTACACCCAATGTGGCCGACACCGAAACATTCAAGCCATCACACGAGGAACGTGATGGATCGACCGTCCGTTTCGTACACGTTTCGTGCTTCGATGAGCCAGCAAAGAACATAAGGGGAATCGTAGATGCATTTGTTGAGGTGGCTGAAATGAAACCCAATGCCGTGTTATATATCGTGGGTGATGGACCAGATTACCAAATGGTGCTTGAACACGCCAAGCGAACCGGTTTAGTTGGTCAAAAAATCCATTTCACCGGATTGCTTGAGGGGTCTGCACTTCTGAAGCAAATGCAATTGGCGGATGCGATGGTCATGTTCAGTAACTACGAGAACCTACCCTGCACCATTGTGGAATCCATTTGCTGCGGCGTTCCTGTGGTATCATCAGATGTGGGTGGTATCCGCGAGCATGTGAACCGTACCAACGGGATATTGGTGGACAAAGGGGACCACAAAGGACTGGTAAATGCAATGAAAACCTTTGCCAACAATCAATCCGGCACCGCAAAAGAAGAAATTAGAAATTATGGCTTGGCACATTTTTCAATGGTAGCCGTTGGAGACCTCTTTAAACAGCTTTACGAACTGAAAAACAATCAGATACAAGGTTGAAATGTTTTCATATTTTTTTTGTGAAAACACCCCCTTTTTTAGGTTATGTATTCTACATTTGCTTTTACCAATCCCCAGAAATAGCGGAGTGGAAATCTGATAATCCAATAACCAAATAACTAACAATCAAATCTAAACTAAAATGAAAAAACTGTTACTCAGTGGTTTGGCTTTGACTTTCACATTCTCTGTGTTTGCACAAAACAACAGGGAATCTGTACAGTCTAGGTTGAACGAAGCAACCAAAAGCCAGAAGCGTTTGGTGCAACGCCCATCCGATGGTGCAATCCTTCCTTTGCGTACCATCAACCCTACCGTTAGCTCCAACCGTGGTTCCATGGTTGAGACTGTTATCGGTCAAACTACTTATGATTTGCAATCCAACTATGGTTCAGTAGGTAACCGTGTTTATCGTCACGGTGACGGAACTATTTCAGTTGTTTGGACCAAAGGTGATCAGCCCACTACATATCCTGATCGTGGAACCGGTTACAACTATTTTGATGGTTCTGCTTGGGGTGCTGCTCCCACCGCTCGTCAAGAAGCTTACCGTACTGGCTGGCCAAACATCGCTGGCATCGGTAGCGGCGGAG
>JBEAXM010000319.1:0-9269 GCA_041159805.1 Bacteroidota bacterium | reverse complement strand
TCGGATTGGCGATGATATTCAATTTTTTCATCTACAAATGGTTTGGCGAAACCAAGGCCTTGGAGTTTTTCACCGGCTACATCATCGAAAAAGCGTTGAGCGTAGACAACATCTTCGTCTTTGTTTTGATATTCACCTACTTTCAAATACCTGCAAAATACCAGCACAAGGTGTTGTTTTGGGGAATCCTAGGAGCCCTGGTCATGCGGGTGATTTTTATTTTCGCCGGTGTTGCCTTGCTGGAGAAATTCCATTGGACCATTTACATATTCGGCGGCATTTTGATTTTCACCGGCATCCGGATGCTGAAAGATACCGACAAGAAGCTTGAGCCGGAAAAAAATCCGGTTGTGAAGCTTTTCAAAAAGTTCATGCCCTTTACCGATAAGCTTCATGGCGACAAGTTCTTCATCCGTGAAAACGGTAAACGAACCGCTACCCTATTGTTTTTGGTACTGATCATTGTCGAGGTAACCGACCTGGTTTTTGCCGTTGACAGCATACCCGCCATTCTGGCGGTCACGCAAGACCATTTCATTGTGTATACAAGTAACGTGTTTGCGATCTTAGGATTGCGTTCACTTTATTTCGCACTTGCGCATATCATTGACCGGTTCAAGTATCTGGCGGTAGGACTATCCGTCATCCTGATTTTTGTCGGACTGAAAATGGTGGCTGTTGACATCTACAAGGTGGAAATCCATCACTCCTTGATTTTCATTGTTTCCGTTTTGATTACCAGCGTGGTGTTTTCAATGCTGAAAACCGGAAGTAAGAAGAAGTGATTCGGGTTCGTTAAAATATTAATACTTTAGGGGCTGCTTTCGAAAACGCCCTGAATGAATCCGCCTTCTGTCTCCCTGGTCATCTCCCTTTATAACGAGGAGGCAGGGGCGTATAATTTCTGGACCGACCTTCGGAGTGCGCTCAGCCCGCTGACCGATTTCAAGTTTGAAATCATTTGGGTCAACGATGGCAGCACCGACAACACCCAGCGAGTCATTGAGAGGATCCTTTCCGAGGATTGTCCACCGCACCTTTCACACCAGCCGATTGAATTCTCGAGAAATTTCGGTCACGAGGCCGCCATCATTGCCGGCATCGACCATTCGACTGGAGATGCGGTGATCTGCATGGACTCCGACGGACAGCATCCTCCCATGCACATACAGCACATGGTTCGCGCTTTTCAGGATGGAAGTGACATCGTATTGATGGAACGGGTCAGTCGAGAAGACAATGGCTTTATCAAAAACATGATGTCATCGGCCTTTTACCGTTGTATCAACCTGCTTTCAGCAATCCGCTTCGAGAATAACGCCACTGATTTCTTTTTAATATCATCGGAAGTTGCCGAAGTGCTTCGTAGCAACTACAGGGAACGTAACCGGTTCATTCGTGGATTCATCCAATCAGTAGGTTTCAATTCCACAAAGATTCCATTCGAGGCGCCGGCACGGCAGTATGGTGCATCGAACTACTCATTTATCAAATTGGTGAAGCTTGCGGTCAACGCCATCTTCACCTTCTCGTCCGTTCCGCTTCGCATCAGCATTTTCTTTTCCGTTGCTTTCATTGCACTGACCACTCTACTGGGGGGCTATTCCTTATACATGTATTGGTTTGGGACCACCCCGCCATCGGGTTACACCACCATTGTATTGTTCCTTTCCTTCTCCTTCTCCCTGCTGTTCTTCACCCTGGCCATACTATCGGCTTACTTCGAGAAGATGATCCAGGAAACCAGAAGCAGGCCGGTTTACATCATCAAGAAAAGAAAGCGAAATGACTGACGCCTTCCGGCGGTTTGCTACATGGAGCGAACATCCAAAGACCAAACGCAAGATGGTCATTGGCATCATCTGCTACTGTATTGTCTTTTACTTCCTGGGCAACTGGTTACAAATCCCCGATTTTCAATCGCGGCAGAAAACAACCGGGCTTGCTCATCACCTTGCAGAAGAGTTTGTCTATTTCCAATACTACCTGGGATTGTTTCCTGTGGCTACGTTGAGTGAGAACCCAGGACTATCGAAAGCTGCTGCCCTGAAGGAACTGGAGACAAACGGCGATAGTCTGGTCATGGAGGTCGAGCATTGGTCGAGACTGGGTGAACATGCACGCATCTGGGCTTATATGCCGAACGCGTGGTTACGCGGCTCACCTAAAAAACCAAGCGTACGCCTTTTCAACACCCTGGTGTTCTTGTCATCATTGCTCGTGTTATACCTCGGCTTCCATTCAGCACAACAACCATTTGCAGGAACCATATTGACCCTGATGTACGCTGCGACTCCCTATTTCATATATGAGATTTTCGGAAGGCAAAATGTTTTTGGTTTGCTTGGCGCAGGATTTTTCCTGATACTTGGCCTGCATGCGAAAACGATTTTCATCGGTTCATCCAAAACCGGATGGATATTGGCCACACTGATTGCTTCTGTTGCAGTGGGGTTCCTTGCGGAGATCCGAAATGAGACCATCATTTTGCTGGCGAGTGTGTGTTGTGTGGTACTGTTTGCAAAAAAACAGCGATGGCTACTCAAGGTGGGAATGATTGTGATTGCCTTTTTTACGGTAACCACCACACGCAACGCTATCAAAAGTTGGTTCGATGGTGAATTTGATGAGGCCAAGCAAATTGTTGCACGCCACGGAGGACATGTTTACAACGGTCCGCGGATTGAAGGGCATCGCTTCTGGCATCCGGTTTTTTGTGGGCTAGGTGATTTTGACCAAACTTATGGTTACCGCTGGGATGATGAAACCGCTTATAAATATGCCGTTCCGATCCTCAACGAAAAATACAAGTTGAACATCCGGTATGAGGGCGGCTTCCATACGGAGAACTATTACGATGCCGATTCCATGTACTATTTGAAGTTTGACGAGATCGAAGAATACGAATGGGTGGTGCGAGACAAGGTGATACATGACATTAAAAATGACCCGTGGTGGTATGTGAGCATTTTATTAAAGCGGGTGTTGGCCATCATGAACCAAACCTTACCCATTCCTTTTGCAGGATGGTTGGTCATCCCTGCAATTGTTTTGATGTGGCGCAGGAAACGATTCGAATGGATTTCAATGCTGTTGGCCTCCCTTGCACTTGTTGCAACGCCCTTGTTGATTTATTCGGGTGATGGCGCCACCTACAATGCGCTGTTCGGATTCATTGCCATTGCATTCATAGCGGCATCCCTCGTCGAGCGGAAATCATAAAAAAGGGCCGGCAAGCCGACCCTTCGTTTAGATTGATGTCCGATCAGAACACATGACACTCCATGGTGTCGGCATCCTTCATGTAGTATAAACGGCCGTCGACCATGTCCACATCGTAGACTGGATTTTTGTCTTTACCAAGCGGAATGGTGGACATCACCTCGCCAGTGATTTTGCTAACCTGCAAGAGGTTGGCAGTGCCCTTCTCGCCAGCGGTCATGATGAGATTATAGGTTGGGGTTTCGGTAGTGGCCTTGAAGCGCTCACCGGCCCGCTTGACAAAGTCGGCTGCATAACCTGCCGCAGTTGCGGAAACATCGCCAAATCCCTGCGACAATCCAGCAGCGAAATCCTTAGTGGCTTTTGACGAAGGGTCTTTCACCTCAATTTGCTGCGCGGCTTGACCGAAGGCAGCACTATATGTGGCAAACGCGGCGCTGTAATAGGCGGCACGCACGGCGGATGCTATCAGCAATGCTTTTTTCAATCCCGATACCCCCGGAGCTTCAAAATACTTGTTGAACTTGACCGTGCCGTCGTATCCGATCAATGCGAGGTTTTGGTCAGACTTAACTACCACACCTTCCTTCAAAAGCTCTAGTCCGTTTGCGCGCTCCTTACCTTTGAACTCAACGGCCGCAGTGTTCATCGGAGTGAGCGAGGTACCACCCACATCCATCTTCATCAAAATACCGGACTTGGCATTGAATACATAAACAGTTTTGTCGTCGCCGGCAATACAACCTGCGCCTCCGGGAATGGCATCTTCGAAATACCACTCACCTGTTGTGGTGTTCAGGTAGTTCACCTCTTCATTTGTTCCAACCAAAACGCCGTTTGGAAGCAGCTCGGTATAGCTTACCATTCCACCGATCTTAGCTGCCTTATCGAAAGTCAGCAATCCTGTTTTCGTATCCAACGCCGCCAAGGTGCTGTTGTCGCCATTGTTGCTGGCGATGAGCAATCGACCGTCTTTCAATTGAACCACACCAGCGGCGGGACCTTTCAAGCTAACGCCATTCCCTTTCTTGCCAAGTTTACCGGTACCATCGGCATAGGCAAGCATATTGATGTTTCCGTTGCTGGCCGAGGAAATAATCAAGCCGTCGGCACAAGGATAACTGATGCCTAATGGCTGCTCGATTTTAACCACGTTGGCCCACTTGTGTGTACCGGTGGCAATATCAAAAGCCATGAAGATGGAGCTGTAAGTGTAAGTGGTGGTTTTGTTACCGTTGGAATCGGTTTTGATGTTGGCCTTTTTGGATTGACCGGCCATAATGAAGGAGCCGGGGAAACTTGGAGTGGTGATCAGTTGCGTCATCAGCTCCTCCCGTGTCACATTCTGTGCAACGAACCCTTCCAGCATGGACATGAAATTGGCCATCTTGGCCATGGCGGGATCGATTGGTGTCTTCCATATTTCCGCTCCTGTTGAGGCATTAAGCTTGGCTGCGAAAAAAGCAGATAGTGCTATGAATTCATCCTTGCCCAGGTCTTTTACGGCAGTTACAAACGTGAATGCCCCGGACTTGCTCCAAAGCTTCTTGCCAGATGCCATCTCCACCATTACCATCTCGGTGTTTTTACCTCCGCCAGAGGTGCCGATCACCAAGATCTTTGCACTCTGATACAGGAAAAACTTATCAGTTACTTTTTCCAGGCCAACCGATTTGGCATTGAACACCACTGCACCGTTATCAGGATTCATGATGCAGAAGTTGGTGCCATTGTCGGATGCCACTGCGATGAACGGCGAGTTACTGATGGCTTCGTAGGAGGATTCGGGTGCGTTCATTACATCGGCAGCCACCCATGTCTCGTCACCGGTTTTGGGGTTGATGCCTACCATTCCACGGGGTGTGGAAGCAATGATTTGCCCGAGTGATGTGACTTTTTGCCAAGTGATGGCTGACTTCATGTCCTTGGTCCATGATGGCCCTCCGGCGAAGACCGAAAATGCGCCTGACAACAACAGGCACAATGTAAATAAGAATGGTTTTTTCATTTTTAATGATTTTGGGTCAGGTTTGACAAATGTTGTGCCAACTATTTTTGGGTTCGACTGCTACGAAATTAGGCAACAATTGCGTCTAAAAAAAGATTCGGGTTTCCACCAAACAGCCGAATAAGAATATTTAACGATCTGATAACGAGCGCGAAAGCTTCATACACGACAAAAGTCATGAAGCCCATTAGCATTATCTTCTAATTTTAGCCCCATGACTCGGGAACAGCTTTCGGCGATTATCAGGTTTAGCAATCTGGACAGGGTTCAGATTTCCAAAATACTGGACACACACATTTACCCACAGCATGCTTCGTGGCGTAGGTTTTTGAAGATTGCGCTGCTCACTTTAGGAGTGGGGTTTTTAGTTTCTGGAATCGTCTTCTTTTTTGCCTATAACTGGGACACATTGCCAAATCAAGCGAAACTGATCATCACACAATCGTTGGTCGCAGTCACGTGCCTACCTTATTTCATTCCACGAATTGATGCACTCATAAAGAACATTTCCCTCACCGCCTCAGCAATCCTGGTGGGTGGCATGCTCGCGGTGTTTGGACAGATCTATCAAACAGAAGCCATGGCATTTGATCTGATGCTTAGTTGGACAATGGCTGTGACCCTTTGGGTGGTTGCCGCTCGCTTCGCCCCTTTGACGCTCCTATGGCTGATATTGTTCCAAGCAACCGCTATGCTTTACTATGAGCAGGTATTACATCAGTACGAGGATCTGTACGCGCTGTTCACACTTTCCGCCATCAACATTGCGGCACTGGTATTGGCTAAGCCTGTTGCCCAATGGATGGGCTCTCCAACTGCACCGAAATGGTTCAGAGGGGTGGTATCGGTCAGTGCCGCTTATTTCATACTCGTTGGAATAGTGTTCATGTTGGAGGACAAGGGCCATCCGCTGTTCTTCCTTCATTCGGTGCTGACGGCTGCCTTCCTGTTTTATATGACGCGAAGCGGAATTGCAAAAAAGGACATCGCATCCTTGGTTATTGCGGCATTGACAACGATAATAGCCATATCCATAATCGTGATGTTGGAGATCAACAATGATGAGCCAGGATTGATATTCATAACCGTTTTCATTTTGTCGACGGCTGTGTTCTCAGCCCGGGCACTGACCCAATTAAAGAAAAAGTGGGATGACCAAGCACAATGACAATATCATGGAAGCATTATCAGTGACCCGGTCGTTGGCAGGAGAGGGTTTTGTAGTAGATGAGCCCGCCCTATTGGCACATGAATCTAAAGCCACTCCAACCTCCGTCACCTTTCTTCAAATCGCAGGTGGATTCCTGGGGTCCTTGGCATTTCTGGCCTTAATGTTTGTGCTGAATATTTATGACTACCCATACCTGGTTCTAGGTTTGGGTACCCTATTCACTGCAATCTCGCTTCTAAATAGCAGGTTATTGAAGAATTCGCTTCCCGATACCATCAGCATATTCTTGTACATCATCGGTTGCTTCCTTTCCATGATGGGAGGGGTACAATTAAAATTGGATACGAATCTGATCATTTCAATAGTTTCAGGAATAGCTGTAATCAGCATCATAACCACCAAAAACAAACTGATTGCATTCACTGCAGCGGTTTTTTTCATAGCCAGTTTAATCGCCTTTACGTCTGAAAATCGATGGGAAAATGGCATCCATGCAATAGTCAACCTATGCCTAGCAACATCATTCTTGTTGATGGCAAAGGAGTCGCAGCTGCTACATGCCAGAAACCGTTTTTCCGAAACCGGTTCAGCCATCGGATCGGCAACCGCTATTGCCGGACTGATGATTTTCCATTTCATCAGTCTTTCCCATTTCATGAAAATGGAAGAACGCTTCATTTGGACATCCTCGCTGACCGCATTGGCGGTTTGCCTATTGGTGATTCACAAGCTATCCAAAAGTAAATGGACCACCATTGTTGCTGCACTGATTTTAGCCGCACCATCGATACTGGCCCCTGCCATTGTGGGAGGATTAGCCATAACATTGATTGGATTCGGATACAGCAAAAAAACGCTTTGGGTTCTTGGAGTCCTGTCATTCATTCAATTCACGATTCAATTCTATTATGATTTGAAGTTCACTTTGCTTGACAAATCGATCATGATGATGGTGACTGGAGCCCTGTTCCTAACTGCATATTTCATTTATAAAAGCCATGAATCCAAACAAGAGAACGGATCGGTTCAATGAGCTGATGGTTGCAGCCGGACTGGTGGTGACGATTGTGTTATTCAATGTCGCAATACAATCCAAGGAATCCATTTTGGCAAATGGAGAACTGGTCTTATTGGAAATGACTCCAGTAGATCCCAGGGCTCCGTTTCAAGGTGATTACATTGACATAGACTTCAAAGGACTGCAGGGGGTATCCGTTGATTCCATCCCGAAAAAGGGCTTCTGTATCCTTCAGCAACAGGGTGAACGCGTTTACAAACCCGTGAGGTTTCAAGCAACACTTCTGCCAAAGGACGATAATGAAAAAGCCATCCGTTATAATGCAAACCGTTGGGGAATTGAGATCGGATCATCGACCTATTATTTTCAAGAAGGAAAAGCGGCATTGTACGACAGTGCCCACTACGCCGGATACCGTATTGACCCTTCGGGGAAAAGCATTCTGGTAGGTCTTTACGACGAAAAGCGCCAACGGATTCCGTAATTACTCAGTAGGATTCCTTTCCCTAAATTTGTGGCATATCACCCATGCCATGAGAATACTATTGTTGCTGTTACTGCAGCCCCTGTTTTTGAGTGCACAGAGTCTGATTCCCATTCCAAGCCAAATTTCGTATCCTGATAAAAGCGGATATTTTGTTTGGCCTCGTAATGCCTCAGCCCGGGTTGAGGGAACCGATGACCCTTTGGTTCAACAAGTCATCAACAACTTTACAGGTGAGCTATCTAAAAAGGCTCCGGTGTACAAAGAAGTGTTGGTGGCATATTTCGATGGTAAAATCAAGGAAGAGGCGTATGAGATCCATGTGGATGAAAAAGGCATTGGCATTCGTGCAGGCAGTGTTTCAGGATTTTTTTACGCCACTCAGACATTGAGACAACTGCGAACCGTGGCTCCTACAGGATTGGTGTCATACCCATATATCAGCATCAAGGATGAACCACAATTCAAATGGAGGGGCATGCATTTGGATGTGAGCCGGCACTTTTTCTCGGTTGAAGAGGTGAAAAAATACATTGATCTTATGGCGCAGTTCAAGATGAATGTATTCCATTGGCATTTGGTGGACGACCAAGGTTGGAGAATAGAAATCAAAAAATATCCCCTACTCACTTCCATTGGCGCGTGGCGGGTGAACAAAAACGACATAGTGTGGGGCTCTCGTCCTCAAGCGCGACCTGAGGAAAAAGCCGATTATGGTGGCTTTTACACACAGGAGCAAATAAAAGATGTGGTAGCGTATGCAGCTGCACGATCCATCACTGTTGTACCTGAAATCGAGATGCCCGGACATTCGGCCAGTGCCATTGCAGCATATCCGCAGCTCAGCTGCAATAAAAAACAACAGTTGTCATTGACCGGAGGCAACTATGAAAACATCTCCTCCAATTATTGCGCCTCCAGCGACAGCGTAAAAATATTTTTGGAGGATGTGCTTACAGAGGTGCTGGCACTGTTCCCTTCAAAATACATCCATGTGGGAGGAGATGAAGTTGACAAAACATCTTGGAGCAACTGTGCTTCATGTAAAGCCTATTGTACCAAAAACAAAATCCCCAACATGCTCGCTTTGCAAAGCGATTTCATGAAACATTTCGATAAATGGTTATCGAAGCGCAACCGCATCATGATGGGTTGGGATGAGATCTTGGAGGGTGGATTGGCTCCTGAGGCGACCGTGATGAGTTGGCGTGGCATGCAAGGAGGCATCGATGCAGCGCGAATGGGCCACGATGTAGTAAGACACCGGGCAAGCCCTGTTATTTCGATCATTATCAAGCAGAGCCTGAATATGAACCGAGGGCCATTGGCGGACTCAACACGGTTGGAGACGTGTATGCCTTCCAAC